>NZ_JBSFJU010000044.1:0-66827 GCF_053598215.1 Kitasatospora sp. NPDC001175
AGATTCGACAAGCGCGGCTACGTCTACCTCGGCACCGTCACCGCAGCCGCACTCGTCATCTGGCTTCGCTCGTGATCGCCAGGACACTGCCTAGCTCGGAGATCCCGGAGCCGTACAGACGGGCAGGCATCTCCCGGCAGTCTTCGGCGAGTTCAGCGACGGAGTGCATCCGCCCCCGGAACCGGCCAATTCGGCCTCCCGTTGGCCGGGGGCGGCCGTAGGGTCCTGCTATGACAGTTCACCGGATGCCGGCCGCGGAGGTTCCCGTCTCCGTCGACCTGGTGCGCCACCTGCTCGACGCGCAGCACCCCGACCTCGCGGACCTGTCGATCGAGGTGCTGGCCAACGGCTGGGACAACCTGGTGTGCCGACTCGGTGAGAAGTTCCTCGTCCGGCTGCCGCGGCGCGCCAAGGCCGCCGAGCTCGTCGCGCACGAGCAGCGGTGGCTGCCCGAGTTGGCCACTCGCCTGCCGTTGCCGGTGCCCGCAGCGGTGCGCGTCGGGCGGCCGACGGCGCAGTACCCGTGGTCCTGGAGTGTCGTGCCGTTCCTCCCGGGCCGGATCGCCGCGCGGACGGCGCCCGACGACCTCCGGTCGGCCGCGACCGCACTCGGCGGTTTCCTGGCCGCGCTGCACACCCCGGCCCCGCCGGACGCGCCCGTCAACCCGTTTCGCGGGATCCCGCTGGCCGGACGCGCCGAGGGCGTTCTGAACGGGTTGGCGCACGTCGCCGACGCGGCCGACCGCGCCGCCGCGCAACGCGTCTGGGAGACGGCCGCCGCCGCACCCGCATGGGACGGTCCGCCGCTGTGGCTGCACGGGGACCTGCACCCGGCCAACATCCTGGTCGACCACGGCCGAATCAGCGCCGTGATCGACTTCGGCGACGTCACCTCCGGCGATCCCGCGACCGACCTGTCCGTGGCCTGGATGCTGTTCACGGCGGAGCAGCGAGCCGCCCTCCGGCAGGCGTACGGTCACGCGGACGACGCGACCTGGGAGCGGGCCCGCGGATGGGCGCTGGCCCTATCCCTGGTCTTCCTGACGCACTCGGCGGACAACCCGCTGATGGGCGGCATCGGCGAGCGCGTCTTCCGCGCGGTGCTGGATTGACGCGCTCTCCCGACTGAAGCCGGGAGATTCCGGCCCGTACCGTCGGAAGCGGCACGACCGTGGCTTCCTGCTTCAACGATTTGTGCCGACGTTTCCGCCGGTCTTACCGAGTCTCCACAGGCTTTCGAGCCCGAAGGCTCCGTTCCCGCCCGTCCGGCGGTACCTGACTCGCCAACCGCACCGGGCGCCGGTTCGCCTTGACGGCGAAGAAGACCGAGGTCCAGGCCAAACTCGCCCAGGCCCGGTCCGTCCTCAACGCGTAGTCACACGAAACGTCCGCGAACCAGGGACCTGTCCGTCGCCTGCTGCAACGACGCCGGACAATCACCCGATCGAGATCTTGGCCGCACCTGTTCTGCTCCTAGGGTCAGCAAGCGTGGGTGCGGTGAGGAGCGGGAGGGTCCGTGTCCGGTATCGGCAGATCGACGGTAAGGTCATGGAACTGCGGCCGGAGGCGTACGAGCCGCATCTCGACGTCGACTTCACCAAACCCGCCCCGCCCAGGATGGCCTCCAAGTTTCGGCATGACCTGTGGCGGACGGGGCCCGGTCCGCCACAGCCGATTCGTCAGGGGGTGGTCACGGGACGGCGCCAGTCGTAGCCGTAGCCGGTCGCTCCGGAGCAATATCGCGGTGCTCGGGCCGGGTGAGCAGGAAGACGGACGCCGCGAGCATGAGGCATGCGATGGCGAGCAGGAGGATTCGGTAGTCAATCACGGCGAGCAATCCGGCGCCGAGAGCGATGGCGACCGTTTGCGGTGTGCAGAGAACCAGGTCGAGCGCCGCGTCCGCCCTGCCCATCAAGTCTGGTGGTGTGCGGCGCTGGAGGAGCGTCATGATGCCCACGGTGATCCACGGCAGGCCGGAGCCGATGAGCGCTGAGCCCACGAGCACGGCCGGAGTCGACGATGCGATCTGCAGGAGGAAACCGGACGCGGCGGTGGCCAGGCCCAGGGTGACAAGGCGGCCTTCTTTGAGACGGCGCAGTATCGCAGCCGCCGTGATCCCGGCCACGATGGCACCGGCCCCCTGGATTGAGATCAGCACCCCGAGGAAGGCGTCGGGACGGTGCAGACCCTTGCTCACAACAGCGAAGAGGGCTGTTTCCGAGAGCCCGAAGGCGGTCGTGGCCAGCACGCCAGCCAGGGTCAGCTGCCGCAGCGCAGGAGTGGCGCCGATGTGGCGGCCGCCAGCGATCGCCTCCGCGAACCAGTGCTGCTCGGTCGGTGCCGGCCTCTCCTCGTGGACCCGCACAGCGAACAACGCGGCGATGGCCACGAGGAACGTCACCACGTCCCCGATGATCACTGGTGTCGCGCCCACTGTGGCGAGCATTCCGGCGCCGAGGAGCGGAGTGATCAGTCTCATTCCCCACTGGGCCGTCTGCAGGGCACTGTTCGCCTCGCCCAGGAGCTCCTCGGGGAGCAGCGTCTGCTGCAGGGCCGTCTGGGCCGGGCCGAGGACGCCGGCCGACAGGCCGTAGCCGAACATCACGGCGTAGATCAGCCACACCTGGTTCCGGTCGTGGACCAGGAGCAGGAGTAGAACCAGGACCGCGGTGGCGAGGTTGGCGGCGATCAGAAGGGGGCGACGGCGCATCCGGTCGGCGATCATCCCCCCGACCGGTCCGGACAGGCTCCCCAGAGTGAACATGAAGAGCGACAGTGCCGCGGCCGAAGCACTCCCGGTGAGCATCTTGGTCCAGATCCCCAGAGCCAGCCACAGCGCCGAGTCGCCGAAGGTCGACAGGCTCTGCCCGGCTATGTAGAGCCGGGCGTTTCGGTCCCCCCACAGCCTGCGCATCAGCTCATGCCTCCGGCCTGGTCGCATCGAGCGGATACGTGAACAGCAGCATCTCCACCGGCAGGCTTCCGGCCGGGCGGCGCGAAGGCTCCTCCAGCCGGTCCCGATAGCGGTCGAGTACTTCGCTTAGTTCGGCATTCAGTTGCTGGGCCTCCTCCGGGGTCACGTAGGCCACGTTCTCGATGCCGCTGGTGACCTGCCGCCAGGTCTCTTCAAAGCCGGAACGGCGGGCATTCACCGTGTTGACCCGCGCTAGCCAGGTCTCCCACAGCAACTGCGCCAGGGCTTCGGCCGCATGGCCCATCTCCACATCGCCCTCGGCGTCGTCCACCACGAAGCCGATGTGCTTGCGCCGCCACGGTCGGCGCCGGCCGGGCCCCTCACCGGCCTCTTCCACGAAGCCGTACTTGGCCAAGGTCCGTAGGTGGAAGGCACAGTTCGTCGGTGACTCCCCGATCATCTCGGCGGCCTCCGTGGCGGTCAGCGGTTCGCGCTGGTTGAGCGCCTCCAGGAGTGCGAGCCGGGTCGGGTGGGCCACCGCCCTCATCGTCTTGGGGTCCGTCAGTTGCCGGAGCGGGCGGTCGGCAACTGACGGGTGTCCGGGAACATGTCGAACTTCTTCAGAAGACATGTTTCGAGAGGCTACGCTCAAAACATTACGCTCGACAAGACCTGCTGCTGGCCGGAGCTGGCTGCGGGTGTCGAACTCCCCCGAGAGACCGGTGATATGCGCGGCCGGATCGCTGGGAAGCCGTGCTGCTTGACCTCCCGAAGGTAGCGGCGCACGGTCTGGAGGCCGCCGGGGAAGCCGAGTTCCCGGAGTTCACGGTGGAGCCGGGGGATGTCGTAACAGCCCTCGTTCCAGCGTTGGTACAGGTGGGGCTTGTACTCGTCGAGGATGGACTGCCGCTTGACCGCCCTGATGAGGAGCTCGTCGATGCCGCCCGCGCGGGCGAAGCGGCGCACAGTGGAGCGGTCCAGCCGTACCTCCCGGCCGATCGCGGCCAGCGACTTCCCTTCGGCTAGGAGCGTGGGTCAGCAACAGGGCTCGGTCACGGCTGGGGGCTGGGGTGGAGGGCCTCCCCAATGGAACTTGGGCTGGTTAGGCTGCTGGTCATGACTACGGCCATGACCAGCAGTGGAACCCGTGAGCCCGTGATCCTTGACGCGACGGAGCTGACGTCCGATCCAGACCTTGGGGTCCGGTTCGCGGAGTCGGCCCACAAGATCCTGACGGACCTGGTCCGTGGAGGTGCTGCACTTGGTTGGGTCGAACCTCCGTCGCGCGATGAGGTGTCGGAACTCCTCGACCATGTCATCTCCGCGGTGCACGCCGGCGATGCAGCCCTGCGTGCCGCTTACCTTGACCGTCGGCTGGTCGGGCTGGGGTACTGGCTGCGCTACGCGCGACCGACGCATCGCCCGCACGCTGACCTGGAGAAGATCGCGGTGGATGCTGCTGCCCATGGTCGCGGTATCGGTCGTGCACTCACCGCTGGCTTGGTCGCTGACGCCAGGCGGGCAGGAATCGAGATCCTCACCCTGGATGCCCGTGGCGACAACAGCAATGCCCTGCACCTTTACCGATCGTTGGGCTTCAGCGAGTACGGCCGTCTACCCGACTTCGTCGCTGTCGGCACCGGCCGCTACGACAAGGTCTTCTACATGCTGGACTTCCGCCAAGAGGAGTGACGCCACACATGACGGCGGGGAGGCGATCCACTCGCACTTCTTGATCATTCGTGCTGGATGACGGCGGTATGAGTGGTGGGGATGGGCTGTTCGAGGTCGAGCCGGTAGAGAAGAGGAAGTCGCAGGGCCGTCCGGCCGGGGTGGACAAGCGGTTCAGGGCGTTCGACCCGTACCAGGTCCTGCTGCTGCCCCCGTCGCTGGACCGAGAAGCGCGGCTACCCGCCCTACGATCCCCGGCTGATGGTGCGGTTGCTGATCTACGGCTACACCACCGGGGTGCGCTCCTCTCGGGCGATCGAGCGCAGGTGCGCCGACGACATCGCGTTCCGCTACCTGGCCGCCGACCAAGCCCCGAACTTCCGCTCGATATCGCGGTTCCGGCCGCCGCCACCTGGACGCCCTCACCGACCTGTTCACCCAGTCCCTGCACCTGGCAACCAGGCTCGGCATGGTCAAGACGGGCCGCGTCGCCCTGGACGGCACGAAGCTCGAAGCGAACGCCTCCAAGTCCAAGGCCCAGGCCAACTTCACCGACCCCGACTCACGGATCATGAGGAACAGCAAAGGCGCCTACATCCAGGCGTACAACGCCCTAGCCGTCGTCGACGAGGAACACCAGGTCATCGCCGCCGCCGACGTGACGACCAACGCCTCCGACGCGCTGAACCACACCACCATGCTCGACCAGTCCGCGGCCAACACCGGCGCCCACCCCAAGCAGGCGCTGGTCGACGCCGGCCACTGTTCCGAAACCAACCTCGAAGCCGCGAAAGAACGCCAACTGGCCTGCGGCACCAAGACGTTCATGGCAACCGGCCGACTCGCCCACGACGAGCAGACCCCACCCGCACCACACGGACGCATCCCCACAGATGCCAACCGGACGGCCGCGACCGATCCCACCGATCACGGCCGACCTGCCGCTTGCCCGTTGCCGGGACACGCTCCTAGCCGTTCCTGAACCGCCGTGTAGCGTTCCCTGGTACGGGCGACCATCCGCCTCGCCGGAGTCCCCGCCCCGTCCAAAGTCGCCAGACCCGCGTCGCTGACGCATCGTCGACACCGGTTCCGCCGAGGGCGGGTGGCCGACTCCGAGCGCGATCAGGCCTGCAACCAGCTGCCGTGCAGCGTGGGCGACGGAGTCCGGTCAGCGCGCCGCGTCTGGCACGGCCTCGTCCGCTTCCTCCGCCTCGGTGGCGTCGCTGAGCCCGAGGCGCAGGTGCTCGATGTGATAGACGGCCTGGTCTAGGAGTTCGGCGACGTGGTTGTCGTAGAGCTCGTAGACGACCGAGCGGCCCTGCCGCCGGCCGACCACCAGGCCGAGGTTGCGCAGCAGGCGCAGCTGGTGGGAGCAGGCGGACTGCTCCATGCCGACCTCGCCGGCGAGTTCGGTGGCGGCGCAGGGGCCTTCGCGCAGGCGGGCGAGGATCAGCAGTCGGGAGGGAGTGGCCAGGGCCTGCAGAGTGGTGGCCACCCGGGCGGCGCTGGCCTCGTCCAGGCGTATGCGCGGGACGGCGTTCTTCGCGGGAGCGGCTCCATGACCCATGTGCCCAATACTACAGACGACAAATGAATAACTGTTCATATGTACCTGTATGGTGGTTGAGCCGTTAGCCCCGACCTGCGCGAAGAGGTCTGCCCTGCCATGCCTTCCACCCTGATCGAGCACCCAGCGCCCGCTGCGCTCGCGCGTCCCGGCGCCGCCCCGCGGCGGCACACGCGTGTGTTCGCACTGCCCGAGGCCCGCTGGGCGGCAGCCGCGACGGTGCTGTTCCTGATCGCCCTGCCGCTCCAGCTGACCGGAGCGAGCGCGTGGTCCTGGGGGCCGCTGTACGCCCTCGCCTACGCCACCGGTGGCTGGGAGCCCGCCTGGGCGGGCCTCCAGGCGCTCAGGGAGAGGACCCTCGACGTCGACCTGCTGATGATCGTCGCCGCCCTCGGCGCCGCCGCGGTCGGACAGGTGATGGACGGCGCGCTGCTGATCGTCATCTTCGCCACTTCCGGCGCGTTGGAGGCCCTGGCCACCGCGCGTACCGCCGACTCGGTGCGCGGGCTGCTCGACCTCGCCCCCGCCACCGCGACCCGCCTTCTGGACGACGGCACCGAGGAGACCGTACCGACCGAGAACCTCGCTGTCGGCGACACCGTCCTGGTGCGGCCGGGCGAGCGGATCGGCGCCGACGGCCGGGTACTGGACGGAACGAGCGAGGTCGACCAGGCCACCATCACCGGCGAGCCGCTGCCGGTGCCCAAGGAGATCGGTGACGAGGTGTTCGCCGGCACCCTGAACGGCAGCGGTGCCCTGCGGGTGAAGGTCGACCGGGACGCCTCCGACTCGGTGATCGCCCGGATCGTGCAGATGGTCGAGGAAGCCTCCGAGACCAAGGCCCCCACGCAGTTGTTCATCGAGAAGGTCGAGCAGCGCTACTCCATCGGCATGGTCATCGCCACCCTCGCCGTCTTCGCTGTGCCACTGGCATTCGGCGCGGCGTTCACCGGCTCGCTGCTGCGCGCGATGACCTTCATGATCGTCGCCTCGCCGTGCGCCGTGGTCCTGGCCACCATGCCGCCGCTGCTGTCCGCCATCGCCAACGCCGGACGCCACGGTGTGCTGGTGAAGTCCGCCGTGGTGATGGAGCGCCTCGGTCAGGTCGACACCGTCGCGCTCGACAAGACCGGCACCCTCACCGAGGGCACGCCCCGCGTCACTGACATCCGCCCCCTGGCCGGCTCTCATCTGACGGAGGAGGAGCTGCTGGCACTTGCGGCGGCCGCCGAGCACCCCAGCGAACACCCGCTCGCCCGCGCCGTCGTGGACGCCGCCCGCACCCGGGGCCTCGCCCTCACCACCGCCGAGGACTTCACCTCCACCCCCGGCATCGGCGTCACCGCCACCGTCGACGGCCGTGCGGTCGCGGTCGGTGCCCCCGCCCGGCTGCTGAACGACGCCGACGACGCAATGTCCGCCTGGGCCACCACCGTGGCAGGTGACCTGGAGGACGATGGCGGCACTGCCGTACTGGTGGAGGCGGACGGCGTCCCGGTCGGGGTGCTGGGCATCGCCGACCGCCTGCGCCCGGACGCAGCCGCCACCGTCGCCGCACTCACGGCCCTGACCGGCGCCGCCCCTGTGCTGGTCACCGGCGACAACCCGTGCGCCGCCGCCCGTCTGGCGGCCGAGGTCGGCATCGCCGACGTTCGCGCGGGCCTACTGCCGCAGGACAAGGTCACCGCGGTGAAGGAACAGGAGCAGGCCGGGCGGAAGGTACTGGTGATCGGCGACGGCGTCAACGACGCCCCCGCGCTCGCCGCCGCCCACACCGGCATCGCCATGGGCCGGGCCGGCTCCGACCTCGCGCTGGAGACCGCCGACGCGGTCATCGTCCGCGATGAACTCGCCACCGTCCCAGCTGTGGTGGCACTCTCCCGCCGCGCCCGCGGCCTCGTGGTGCAGAACCTGGTCATCGCCGCGCTGTTCATCTCCGGCCTGGTGCTCTGGGACCTGGTCGCCACCCTCCCGCTGCCGCTCGGCGTGCTCGGCCACGAGGGCTCGACCGTGATCGTCGGCCTCAACGGCCTGCGCCTGCTGCGCGAGACCGCTTGGACCAAGGCCCTTGCGGAGGGCCGCCGGTGACCCATCGCGCCCTCCCCCAGCCTTCGGCCGGGGGTACCCCCTCGGCCGCCGCACCCGCCAAGGGGCGGCGGCTCGCTGCACCGCCACGGTCTGCCGCGGATTGCTGCTGCGGCACGCCGAAGGCCGCCGAGCGGTGTCGTCGGCCGGGCGTGAACTCCTCCACCGTGCCGGATAGACGGCGCATCATCGCTGCTACTGATCGCTTCGACATGAGAGCACTATCGACGGGACTGGGGTGCTCGTTCGGTGAGGCGCAGCCGTCGGCGGATGTGGGTGGGCATCAGGAGGGCTTGGTCGGTGAGGATGTCCAGGAACGCGGCGGCGACGGGGTCCGGGCCGGTGCGGGTGTAGACGGTGAGTTGGCGGCTGACCGGGGGGTCGGGGCGTAGGAGTGCGCCCGCGAAGTGCGGGGGGATGGTGTTGGCGGCTGACCGGGGGGTCGGGGCGTAGGAGTGCGCCCGCGAAGTGCGGGGGGATGGTGTTGGCGGGGACGAGGGTGGGGCCGAGTCCGGCGGCGGCGTAGTTGGCGGCGGCGGGGGCCTGTTCGGTGCGTACCGCGATCTTCGGGTGGAATCCCACATCGCGCTGTCCTTCCACCGTGCCGTCGCGGCCGTCACCCGCCGCGTCCTGGAGGCTCACGGCCATCGGGTGACCGGCATCGAGGCACGGCACGAACAGCTCTTCCGGTTGCAGGCGGCCCGCCAGGTCGACGTGCTCGTCTCCGCCTGGTTGCCCTCCAGCCACGACGGCTACCTCGCCGGGTACCGCGACGAGGTGCGCGTGCTCGCCCCGCACTACGAGCCGTACTGCCTCTGGGCCGTGCCACCGTACGTCTCCGTCGAAGCGGTCGGCGAGGTCGCCGACCTCACCCGTCCCGAGGTGGCCGCGCGGATGACCCGTGCCATCGACGGCATCAACCCCGGTGCGGGGATCAGCCGCTTCTCCGCCCGGATGGTGACCGCGTACGGCCTCGACCAGGCCGGCTACACCTTCGCCCCGGGCACCGAGCCGGGCTTCATCGCCCGGGTCGAGCAGGGGATCGCCGACCGGGAGTGGTTCGTCATCCCGCTCTGGCGCCCGCAGTACCTCAACCGCCTCCACGGCCTGCGCGCCATCGCCGAGCCCGAGGGGCTGCTGGGCGCCGTCGACGCGGCCGGTCCCGTCATCCGCCGCGAGGCGCTCGACCGCGTCCACCCCGAGGCACTGGCCCGCCTCGATGCGCTGCACCTCGGGAACGACGGCGTCGAGGAGCTCGACACCATGATCAACGCGGACGGCCTCACACCGTTGCAGGCCGCCGACCGCTACCTGGCGAGCCGCCCGGACCTGCTCCCGTGACACGGCACCGCGTCCAGCCACCCCGCCCCCGCCCCGCGTACGCGGACGAGGGACGGTCTCCGATCCCGTCGCAACCCCGCGTGGCCGGGGGAGGATGTCAAAACCGGAGGGTGAACCAGGTGGTCTTGCCCTGGTCGCCGGGGCGGACACCCCACTTGTCCGCGAGGGTGTCGACGAGGAGGAGGCCGCGTCCGGATTCGTCGTCGGCGGCGGCCAGGCGCGGCTGGGGCAGTCGGGGGCTCTGGTCGCTGAGTTCGACGGTGAGTTCGGTGCTGGTGCGGCGCAGGTGCAGGCCGAGCGGTCCCCGGGCGTGCTGGACGGCGTTGGTGAGGATCTCGGAGAGCAGCAGCCGGGCGTCATCGGCCACATGGGCACAGTCCCACGAGATCAGGACCTTGGCCAGGAAGGCGCGGGCCTCGGACACGGCGACGGGGAGGGCAGGCAGCTCGGTCTCGGCGGTGGTGGCCGGCAGGGCAGTGGGGAGTTGGGCCAGGAGCAGGGTGACGTCGTCGTTGTGGCCGTGGACGTCGGGCAGCACGGCGGCCAGTACGTGGTCGGTCGCGGCCTCCAGACTGCGGGTGGCCGCGAAGGCGTCGGTGAGGGCGGCGGCGAGCCGGTCGAGCTGGTACTCGATGTCGCTGCCGGGGGTTTCGACCAGGCCGTCGGTGTAGAGGGCGAGGGTGGCGCCGGGTGGGACGGTGGTGGTGGCCTGCTGATGCAGGATGTCGCCGACGCCCAGCGGTACGTTCACGGGAGCGGCCAGGGTGCGCACGCCATTGTCGGGGGTGACGGCGAAGACGGGCAGGTGTCCGGCCGAGCAGAGGGTCACCTCTCCGGTGTCCAGGACGATGACCAGGTAGCAGCAGGTGATCAGCTGGTCGGGAAGGTCCAGGTCGGCGACGACCGCATCCAGGGCCTGCATGAGCCGGTGGGGCTGCATGCCGGTCTTGGCCAGGGCGTGGGCGGCGGAGCGCAGCTGGCCCATGAGGGCGGCGGCTTCCAGGCCGCGTCCCATCACGTCGCCGATCAGCACGCCGACGCGGCCGGCGCCCAGCGGGATGAGGTCGAGCCAGTCGCCGCCCACCCCGGCGCCCTGGGTGGCGGGCAGGTAGCGGTGGGCGGCAGCCAGACCCGGAATGGTGGGCGGGGTACCCATCAGGCTGCGTTGCAGGGTGAGGGCGATGTGCCGCTGTTGTTCGTACAGGGCGGTCAGTTCGGCCTCGGCCCGCTTGCGGTCGCTGATGTCGCGGACGATGGCGCAGGCGCCGACGACCGTGCCGTCGGCGGCGCGGGTGGGCCAGAGGGTGACGTCCACGTCCAGCAGCTCGCCGGTGCGGGTGACGCGGAGGGTCTCGAAGTGCTCGACCTTCTCCCCGTTCCGCAGGCGCTCCAACAGCACGGTGATCTCGGCGTGGTGGTCGGGCGGGGCCAGCAGCGCCACGTGCCGGCCGATGGCCTCCTCGGCCGTGTAGCCGTACAGCCGGTGGGCGGCGGCGTTCCAGTAGGTGATCTGGCCGTCGAGGGTCTTGGCGAGGATCGCGTCCTGGGAGGACTCCACCAGCGCGGCAAGCTCGTTGATGCGCTCCTCTGCGGCCTTGCGCTCGCTGACGTCGCGGACGGCGGCGGAGACGAGGAGCCCGTCGGCGGTCTCCAGGGGGCTGAGACTGATCTCGACGGGGAACTCGGTGCCGTCCTTGCGCAGCCCGTGCAGCTCCAGCCCGGCGCCCATCGGGCGGACCTGGCGGTTGGCGACGTAGCCGTCGCGGTGGGCGGTGTGATGCTCACGAAAGCGGCCGGGCACGAGCAACTCGACGGGGCGGCCCAGGAGTTCCTCGCGTTGGTAGCCGAACAACGCCTCGGTCTGTGCGTTGACCAGCATGACGGTTCCCGTGTCGTCCACGATCACCATGGCATCCGGGGCCGCCTCCAGCAGCCCCCGGAACCGCTCCTCGGCCGCCCCGGGCCCGCTCGCCCCGGCTGCGGCCCCCGAGGGCCCGGGCATCCGGTCGGCGGGGAAGCCTCTGTCCCGGAACGCCGCGTCGGCCGTGTCTCTCATCTCAGCCCCCTGACTCGCAGTTCACCGCGTTCCGCCCAGCCCAGCACATCCGCACCACGGCCGCGCGCAGATGTCCGCAACTGACACACCGCCGTCGCACATGCCCGATGGAAGGGTCGAAAAGCGATGATTTCGTCATATGCTGATCGGCTATGCCCGGGTCCCGACCGCCGACCAGAACCGTGGGGCAGCTACTTCCTCAGCGATGACCACCCTCCCTTATGACGGCAGCCAGCACCTCGGCCGACTCCACCTGATGCGACTGCCCGTTGAGGATGACGGCCGACAGCGACACAGGATCGGACCACTCCATGATCAACTGCTCATGACCACGGACGTAGACGTTCCGACCCCACACCGTGCCGCGCCCCGCTATCTCCGGACACGTGGAACGACTCGGCGAGATCACACGCGTCCAACCCGCCCGCGCGATCTCCGAGTCCCAAAACCCCGGGCCAGCCAGCATCACGCCTCCCCAGACCGGCGACTGCGCACGGTCTTCCTCGTGACCATCATCCTCGTCGATCGCTTCGCCGCCGCGTTCGGGTGCTCCTCCTGGGCCCGCTCGACCGCGGCCTGCAGCGCTGCCGTCAGGCCCGTCGCCCCGGCCGCCGGCGGCAACACCCGGGGCTGTGGGCCGGATGGCCGTCCCGGCATGCGATGAGTGGTCGTTCGGGATGGTATTGAAGGCACGATCCGTTCTGTGATCGATTCGCCCGGAGTTGCGGGGTTCACCCAGGCCCAGAAGCGGCGAGCAAGCCCCTGCCGTCACCGATCTGCGGCTCTGCTGGAGGCAGTCACATGCGGCCTCGCCCTTCCTCAGCCTGGCTCGCCGCCGGCCTGCTACTCACCACGGTGTCCGTACCCGGCAGCGCCGGCCCGTCCTGGGCGGCCGCGCGACCGGATCAGCCCCCGGCGCCGCCGTCCGCGGATGCACCGCACCGACCGGCGACACCGCCTGCCGGTACCGGTCGACCGCTGCAGGACCCGCCGGAGCTGGTGAGCCACAACGGTGTGCTGCGAGCGCAGATCATCGTCGAGCGGCGGAAGGCCGCAGTGGGTGATCGCGAGCTGTACGCGCTGACCTACAACGGCCTCTACATGCCGCCCACCCTGCGGATCCGGCCGGGCGACCGGGTGGAGCTGGCCATGACGAACCGGGTGAACGAGAACACCAACGTCCACGTCCACGGGCTCCATGTTTCGCCGAAGAGTCCGTCCGACGACATCTTCATCGCCATCAAGCCGGGCGAGACCTATCACTACTCCTACCGGATCCCGCGTGACATCACACCGGGGACCTACTGGTACCACTCCCACGCCAACATGCGCTCCGCCCCGCAGGTGGCGGGCGGAGAGTCGGGTGTCATCCTCGTCGACGGGCTGGAGCAGGACCTGCCCCGCTCCCTGCGCCACATCAAAGAGCGGGTCATCGCGCTCAAGGACGACCAGGTCCAGGGCGACTCCGTCAAGACCGAGGACCTCAGCATCGGAGCGCCCACCAACCGCACCGTCAACGGTCAGCAGAACCCGGTCATCAGCATCCGGCCGGGAGAGACCCAACTGTGGCGGCTGGCCAACATCGGCGCCAACATCTACTACAAGCTCAACCTGCCGGGTGTGAAGTTCCACGTGATCGCCCAGGACGGCTACCCCGTCAAGCAGGTCTACTCCGCGGATTCCCTGGTGATCCCGGCCGCCGCGCGGTTCGACGTACTGGTGCAGGGCGGTGCGCCCGGCAGTGCGCAGTTGCAGACGCTCGCCTACGACACCGGACCGGCCGGGAACAAGTTCCCACAGGTGAACCTGGCGACCGTGGTCACCTCGGGCAGGCCGATGCGTCCGGCGCGACTGCCCGACCGCTTCGCGCCGAACGAGGACCTCAGCCGTGCCGACATCGCCGCGCGGCACGACATCGTCTACACGGAGAACGCCGCGGGCACCGAGTTCTACATCAACGGCAGGCAGTTCGACCCGAACCGGGTGGACATCACCTCCAGGCTGAACACCGTCGAGGAGTGGCACGTCGTCAACAACACCGACGAGGAACACTCCTTCCACCTCCACACCAACCACTTCCAGCTGATGAGCACCGACGGCACGCCCACGGAGCCCGGCCACCGCTGGTTCGAGACCATCAACGTCCCGGCCAGGGGAAACGCCGTCCTGCGGGTCCGCTTCACCGAGTTCACCGGCAAGACCGTCTTCCACTGCCACCTCCTCAACCACGAGGACAAGGGCATGATGGCCGTCCTCGACATCGTCCCTGGTGCTCCGGAAGCGCAGAGGCGCTGAGCCGGCCCCGCCTACAAGCCCCCGCGGCAGCTGACTGTCCGCCACCGTCCGTTCACGACTCGCCCGGCGACCGCTACCGGTCGAACAGCGCGGGCCGGTCGCCGGGCCACAATGGCGTCATGAGTTTGATCTACACCCTGGCCGGACTGCTGATCCTGCTGACCACGGTGGCGAGCATCCTGCGCACCCTGGTGGTGCCGCGTGGGCTCTACTCCGCGTTGGTCTACCGGCTCTGGGCCTGTCTGCGTGCCGTGCTGAGACAGGTGGCCGGGCCGTTCGGCGGCACGTACCAGGCACATGACCGGGCGCTGACCTGGCTGGCCCCGCTGGTACTGGTGGGCATGCTCGCCACCTGGCTGATCGGGATGCTCTGCGCCTACACCTTGCTGCTGCACGGCACTTCGAACCTGGACTGGAGCACCTCCTTCCGTGAGGCCGGGTCCAGCCTGTTCACCCTGGGCTTCGCCAGCAGCGCCCGGCTGCGGCTGAGCGCGCTGGACTTCGTGGCCGCGGCGAGCGGCCCGCTGACCATCGCCCTGCTGATCGGCTACCTGCCCACCCTCTACTCCTCCTACAACCGGCGCGAGGTGGAGGTGACCCTGCTGGAGTCCCGGGCGGGCGAACCGGCCTGGGGGCCCGAACTGCTGGCCCGGCAGTCGCTGGTGGACACCGAGACCGCGCTGCCGCAGCTCTACCGCGACTGGGAGCGACTGGCCGCCGACATCGGCGAGGGGCACTCCAACTACCCGGTGCTGCTCGCCTTCCGCTCCCCGAAGCCGAACCGCAACTGGGTGGTCGCGCTGCTCGCGGTGATGGACGCGGCGGCGATCCAGCTCGCCCTCTGCCCCCGTTCGGCTCCGCCGGAAGCCCGGCTGGTGCTGCGTGCCGGATTCACCGCGCTGCGCGACATCGCCCGGACCGTACGCGTCGACTTCGACCCGGACCCCGAGCCGGACACCCCGATCCGGCTCACCTTCGAGGAGTTCGACGCGGCGGTCGCCATGATCGTCGCGAGCGGCTTCGTCAAGGAGCGCGAACCGGTGGACGCCTGGCCGCACTTCCGGGGCTGGCGGGTCAACTACGAGTCCCTCGCCTACGAGCTGGCCCGGCGCGGCGACGCCGTCCCCGCCCTCTGGTCCGGCCCCCGGGACTTCCCGTCCACCCCGATCCCGCCCCGCCGCCCGGCCGACCGCCGGCCCCAGGCCGCCTGACCCGGTACCCCCGTGCCGCCCGGGGGTACCTACGGGCCGCAGTCCGCCGGCACCTGCAGGCAGCCGGTGCCCCGTGCCGCCCGGGGGCACCGAGCCCGGCTCCGTCGACCGGGTGCGCGAAGAGTCCGAGACCAGCCACCTCACCGGCCCACCGCGCCAAGGGGCCGTCAGGAACACGCGGCCCGCCGCCAGAAACCCGTCAAGCCTGCGTGCTCCCGGCCCGAGGGAGGAGTTCACTAGGAGGGTGCCCAACGGTCCTCTCCCGAGGTCTTCTCCGGCGGCCGCCGCCGCACCGCCCCGTCCGGTGGTCCACGGCGCGGCCCGCCACCCGCTCCTCGAATCCTTCTTCCGCCCCGAGACGCCCGGAGCAGGCACCCTGGCCGCGCACGTCCTGCTCACCGGGAACGGCGCGTACTGGGCCGACCGGTCGCTCTCCCCGCGCACCGCACTGGTGCACTGCGGCCCGCACCGCGTCCTGCGCGGGGACCCGCGCCTCCTCCCGGCGGAGCGGCTCGCCCCGCTCGGCCGCGGGCAGTTCAGCGCACCCGACCGCTTCCTCCCGCTGCTCGGCCGGACCTTCACCTCGGTGATGCCGTGGGTGCGGGTGATCTGCGTCCAGCAGCACCCGCCGCGCCCGAGCGGACCTTCCCCCCGGCATCCGGCTGCGGCCGTTGACCACGGCGGACGAGCTGGCCCAACTCTCCGGTCTGGCACCGGGACTGGACTGGATCACCGACACCTGGCGGCCGGACGGCCCGAACCGTGCACCGGCCGCCGCAGCCGGTGCCTGGGGTGCCTTCCTCCAGGGCCGGCTGGTGTCGGTCGCGACCACCTATCTGCGCGGGCAGGTCCACGAGGACGTGGCCGTGGTGACCGTCCCGGAGTTCCGCCGGGCCGGCCTCGCCCTGGCCTGCGTCGGTGCGGTCACCGGCGCCATCCGGCGCCGCGGCCGGATCCCCACCTGGACGGTGCCCGGCTCCAACGGGCCCAGCCGCGCCCTGGCCGAGGCGGCGGGCTTCGTCCCGCTGCGCCAGGAGATCGTGTACTGGGTCGGCCCGGTGCGCTGAGCACCACCGCCGGAGCCTGCCGCGGCCGGCTCATCGTGCTCGACGCGGTGTCCACCCCGATGTCCCGGTGGCGTCCGGGCCCGAGGGGCCAGCGCCAAGCGTTGACCTTTATCACGCCAGCAGCGAATACCGAACAGGAATGGCTGAAAATGTCTCATATTCTCTGACTTACAGGCTTGTTGTGGTCAAAGAAGGCGCCCATCCTGATACCGCCTTGGCATGGCCAAGGAAACGACTCCCGGACGAGACATCCCGGACGAGGCAGGAGAAGTGCGCATGAAGACGAGATCCGCCCTCACTCGTGTTTTGACAGTACTGGCCGGCGGCCTGGCCACCGCCGGCCTGCTCGCTCCGCCCGCGTCGGCCGCCGACACCTCGCTCAGCCTGGCCTGCCAGGCGACGCCGCCGATCGGCTCCGCCCAGAACTTCACCCTGCACGCCGCGGTCACCGCCACCGCGCCGCAGACGGTGGCCGCCGGCAGCCAGTTCTCCGTCACTCTGGCGCCCGACCCGCTCACGGTCCCGACCTCGGTGAGCGGGTACACCCTGCAGTCGATCAGCAACATCCAACTCACCGTCCCGGTGCCCGCGAACACCACCCTGGTCGACGAGTCGGTCTCGGGCGGCACCGACCCCGGCAGCGCGAGTGTCACCGTCAACGGCGGCAACGTCGTTGTGAAGCTGAGCAGTTCGATCGCCGGCGGAAGCACGCTCACCCTGCCCGCCCTCACCCTTGACCTGACGGCCGGCACTTCCGGAAGCACCGTCCAGACCGCACTCGGCGGCACCGACTACTCGAACCCGGGGCTGACCTTCACGGCGACCGTCCCGATCGCCTTCTTCACCGTCGACGTACCCACCGCCTGCTTCCCCTCGCCGCAGGCGGTCCTCAGTTCGACCAGCGTCAGCTGAACATCCACCGGCTCGGCGACCCACAGCTCCTCCCGGGCCCACCGCCACCGGACGGTGGACCCGGACGCCGGGCCCGGACGGTGCACTCGGACGCCGGGCCCGGACTGCGGACCCGGCAAAACGGCGGCGAGCCCGGACGACCACGGCTCCCGACCGCAATGTGCGGGTCAGGCGGCGGCCGGCCGGCCGTGAGCACCCCCTTGAGCGCCCCGCGAAATCACACCTCGAAGTCACACCGCGCAGGCCGCACCCGTGCTCAGCGACTTCTCCGCGGCCGCCAGGATCTCCACCACCCGCACCCCGAAGTCCACCCCGCACGGGTGGGCCGCCCGACCGCGCGCCGCATCGATCAGCGCGTCCAGCGCCCGCCCGAAGGCGAGCAGCGGGCTCTCGTCGCGCTCCGGCATCCGCGCCAACCCGGCCGCGCCCCGCACCTCCAGGCTGACGCCGTCCACGGCGGCCGCCTTCGGCGTGGTGAGGCTCAGGGTGGCGGTGCTGGAGGCACCCTCCGCGTGCCGGAACACCAGGTGCGCGGTGTCACCGGGCCCCTCGGCGGCCGTCACCCGTACCACGTCCCCGAGCATCGGCAGCAGGACGGAGAGCGCGTGCGGCCCGACGTCCCACAGGGCGCCCTTCTCGTGCCGCCAGGGCGAGGCGGCGTACGGGCTGTCGCTCCCGACGGCGTACACCGAACCGAGCCACTCGCAGCGGGCGGTGAACCACTCACCCGGCGCGGTCCGCACCGTCTGCTCGGCCAGCCAGGCGGCCTGGTCGCCGCCGAAGCGCAAGGTGAAGAAGACCACCGAGGCCCGCCCGGCCCGCTCCACCGCCTCGGCCACCCGCCGGGCGTCGGGAACGGTGAGCGCCACCGGCTTGTCCAGCAGCAGGTGGCAGCCGGCTGCGGCGGCCCGCACGGCCAGGTCCGCCTGTACGGCGGGCGGCAGCGCGATCGAAACGGCGTCCACCCCGGCGAGCAGCCGATCGAGCCCGTCCGGCCCTCCGTACCCGGGCACGCCGTGCTCCGCTGCCAGCGCCGACGCCGCCTCGGGCCGCCGGCCCCAGACCCCGGCGAACTCCACCCCGGGATGCGCCGCCAGCGCGGGCGCGTGCACCCGCGCGGCCCACGGCCCCGTCCCCAGCAGTCCTACTCGCATACCCCGCCTCCACCACCGTCGACCGCCCGGACCGGCGGACCGTCAGTCCTTGACCGGCTCCAGCCGGCCCTCGCCGCCGCTCGCGGTCTCGGCCTGAGCGACGTGGGCGGCCTGAGCGGCGTGGGCCTTGGCCGCCCGCCGCTTGAACAGCCAGGCCGAGGCCGCACCGATGCCGAGGGCGACGACCAGGCCGATGTAGGAGAAGTCCTTCAGCCACTTCTCGGCCACCTTGCCCACCTGGTAGACCAGCAGCGTGGTGCCACCGGCCCAGGCGACTCCGCCGAGCACGTTGGCGATCAGGAACTTCCAGTACGGCATCCGCAGCGCGCCCGCGAGCGGCCCGGCGAAGATCCGCAGCAGCGCGATGAACCGGCCGAAGAAGACCGCCCACATGCCCCACTTCTGGAACGAGCGCTCGGCGGTCTCCAGGTGGTCGGGCCCGAAGTGCTTGGGGAACTTGCGGCCCAGCTTCTCGAACAGCGGCTTGCCGCCCTTGCGGCCGATCGAGTAGCCGATCGAGTCACCGACGATCGCCCCCAGGATCGCGCAGGCCGCCACCCCCCAGGGGTTGATCGTTCCGCCTACGGCCATCATGGAGGCTGTGATCAGGGCGATCTCGCCGGGCAGCGGGATGCCGAGGCTCTCCACTCCGATGATCAGCCCGACCAGCGCGTATACGGCCGTCGGCGGGACACTCTCGATCCACTGATCGATGTGCAAAACCGGTTACCTCCGTGGGCAGCACGAGACGGCGCGCCTCGCGCATGACGAGCAGGAAAGGGCCCGCGTTCCCCGACGAGTCCCCGTTCAAGGCAGGGTAACCCGAGAGCCGACCCCCAAGGTTTGGTAACGCCCGTCGGCTGAGCTTGGTTCCTACGTGCCCGATTCTCAGGCGTCCGGCTCCGCCCCGGCCCTGCCCGCCCGGTGTCTTCCAGCCCGGTCTGATGCCGCTCGCTCATCCCCGCGCGCGGTCCGCGAAGCGCAGCGCCACCACCGACGGCCGCCGGGAACCGATCAGCGGCAGCCGTGCCGCGGCCGGGATCAGCCGTCCCAGCAGCCCCCGCCCGGCGAGCGGCAGCACATCCCGCACCTCCACCACACCCGGGTGCGCGGTGGCCAGCTTGTCCCGCTCGTCGGCGTCCATCCCGAAGGGCATCGGCGGCGCCTGGAATCCGTGCCCGCGCACCTTCCCCTTGCTGGCCAGCCTGCTCAACCACCGCGGCACGGCGTCCAGCACGAAGGTGGCCCCCGGGAAGCGCTCCGCACAGCCGGCGATCAGCTCCCGGACCTCCCCCGGCCGCAGGTACATCAGCAGGCCCTCCGTGGTGATCAGCACCCCGTGCTCGGTCTCCACCTCGTCCATCCAGCGGTGGTCGGTGACCGAGCACCCGACCAGCCGCTGACGGGGCCCTGGCGGCAGCAGCCGCTCGCGCAGGGCGATGCTCTCCGGCAGGTCGACCGAGACCCAGTGCGCCCGCCCGTTGTCGACCCGCCAGTACTGGGTCTCCAGCCCGTCGCCGAGGCAGACGACCGTCCCGCGCGGGCAGCGCACCAGGAAGTCGGCCACCTCGCGGTCGAAGGAGCCCACCCGCAGCGCCTGCAGCTGAGCGAGCAGATCACCGCCGCCGAAGCGCTCGGCGAACGGGAAGTCGATCCGCTCGACCAGTTCCACGGCCTTGGGGTCGTGCAGCAGCCCGTCGGGGCGGCGGGCCTCGACGGCCCGTTGGTAGAGGGTCCAGAGCGTGGTCTCGCAGACCCCCGCCAGCTCGGCCTTCACCTCGCCCTGGGACGGGATCCCCGAAGCTCCTTCGGACGAGACCCCGGAACCACCGGGCTGCTCCACCGCCATCCGACTCTCCTCCGCCTGGTCCGCACGTAGCCTGCCGTCGGCATTCTGGCACCGGACCGGTGGCGCGGCCGCTCAGCCGAGGCCGAACGCGCCCTCGGGCGGCGGCGGCGAGTCCTGGGCCTCCGCGTCCCGCACCGGCGGCGTGCGGCCGACCAGGCCGGCGAGCTCGGCGCCCTCGCAGAGCCGCGCCGGGAAGGTGTCGCCGGCGAGCCGGCGGCCGAGCTCCTCGACCGGCAGCGGGCGGTCGGAGCCGATCAGCAGGATGTTCCCGTACCTGCGGCCGCGCAGGACCGACGGCTCGGCGGCCAGGCAGGCGTACGGGAAGACCGCGCGCACGGTGGCCGCCTGCGCCCTGGCGAAGGCGAGCGGCGGCCCGTCGGCGATGTTGGCGGCGTAGGCGCCGCCGGGGCGCAGCGCGGCCCGTACCTGCTGGAGGAACTCGACCGAGGTGAGGTGCGCCGGGGTGCGCGAGCCGTGGAAGACGTCCGCGACCACCAGGTCCGCGCCGGCTGCCGGGGCCTGCTGCAGGCCCTCGCGGGCGTCGGCGATGTCGACGTCGATGCCGTCCGGCCAGGGCAGCTGTTCGGCGATCAGCCGTATCAGCGGACCGTCCACCTCCACCACCCGCTGGTGCGAGCCCGGCCGGGTGGCGGCCAGGTAGCGCGGGATGGTGAGGGCGCCGCCGCCCAGGTGCAGCGCCTCCAGCGGCTGCCCGGCGGGTGCGACGGTGTCGACCAGATGGGCGATCCGCTGGATGTACTCGAACTCCAGGTACGTGGGGTCGGCCAGATCCACGTACGACTGGGTGGTGCCGTCCAGGGTCAGCATCCAGCCGTGCTCGCGGTCGAGGTCGGGCCACAGCTTCGCGGTGCCGAGCGCGACCTGCCGCTCGACCGGACGGCCCTTCTGCCTACTCACGCGGCAGCGCCGGGAAGTACGCGTCGATCCAGCGGTCCAGTTCGGCGAAGACCTGGGCGCGGGCCTGCTCACCGGAGAGCACCAGGTCGTGCACGCCGCCCTCGATCCGGACGGTGGTGACGTGGCGTCCCAGGCGCGGCGCGAGCGCGGCGATGTCGTCCGCGCGCAGGACGGCGTCCCGGTGGTGCAGCGCCGGGTCCCACTTGGCGGTGACGATGGAGGCGGTGGAGGCCATCACCAGGACCGGGCAGTCGATGCCCAGGCCCTGGCGGACCCGGCGGTGGCCGCGCTGGATGGCGGCCAGCCAGCCGGCGAAGAGCGGGAAGCCCTCGGCGGGCTTGAGGGTGAGGTCGAAGTCCCAGCTGCCCTTGTGGTCTCGGTGCAGACTGTGCACGTAGTGCGGGTTGAGCGGAGCGGGCAGCTTGGTGGTGGGTGCGAGCCGGCCCATCGCCTCGATGGCGGGCGCGCCGAGGTTGCGCACGGCCGGGGCGGCGGGCATCGCCAGGAAGGGGCTGTTCAGGAACAGTCCGTCGACCAGCCCGCGGCGCGCCCGGCGGGAGGCCCACAGCGCGGCGATCAGACCGCCGGTGGAGTGGCCGTTGACCAGCAGCTGGGTGTGTCCGTCGACGTCCCGGATGATCCGGACCGCCTCGTCCAGCTCCTCGTCGTAGGCCCGCAGGTCGCGGACGAAGTTCGGCGACTGATGCGGCCTCAGCGAGCGCCCGTACTTGCGCAGGTCCAGGGCGTAGAACGAGAACCCCGCAGCGACGAAGTGTTCGGCCAGGTTGGTCTGGAAGAAGTAGTCCGTGTAGCCGTGGAGGTAGAGCACGGCCCGCTGGGCCCCGGGGACCAGCCTGCGCACCAGGGTCGCGCTGACGGCACCCTCCTCGTCGGAGGCCAGCGGCAGCTCGGCCGCCTCGTACGGGGCACCCAGGATGTCTTCTCGGAACTCCACGTCTGCTGCCGCACCCATTCTCTGCTCTGACCTGCCGTTACAGGACCATCGTCCCAGGACCACCGACGATACCGCCAGGCCCTCGGCGGTCAGCCGTCGGCGCCCTCCGAAGCCGCCGCCGAGGCCCGGTCGCGCAGGACGGAGATCACACCGAGGCCGGCCGCGCTGACCGGGACGGCGAGCAGTGCGCCGAGGATCCCGGCCACGCCGGAGCCCGCCACCACGGCGATCATGATGGTGGCGGGGTGCAGTTCGACCGTGCGGCTCTGGATGACCGGCTGCAGCACGTTGCCCTCGATCATCTGGACGGCGAGCACCACCCCGAGGGTCCAGAGCGCGGTGCTGAGGCCGCCGTCCGCGAGTGCCACCAACACGGCCACCGTGCCGGAGAGAAACGCCCCGATGAACGGGATGAACGCGCCCATGAACACCAGCGCACCCAGTCCCGGCGCGCCCGGCACCCCGAGCAGCAGCAGGCCGATGGTGATGAAGGTGGCGTCGATCAGTGCGATCAGGGTGGTACCGCGCATGAAGCCGGCCATCGCGGCGAACGCCTTCTCCCCGCAGTCGATCACCGTCCCGGCCCGGGCGGGCGGCAGCACCGAGTGGACCAGGTCGCCGCTGCGGTGGCCGTCCCGCAGGAAGAAGAAGACCAGTGCCAGTGCCAGCACTCCGCCGGTGATGACCTCGGTGGCGAACCCGAGGCCCGAGATGACTCCGTTGGCCAGCGTGGAGACCAGCGAACTGCCCGAGCCCGCCGACTGGGACAGGGCGTACCGGATCTTCTCCCCGAGCGGCCCGAGCCAGGAGGCCACCTGGTCGCCGGCGTGCCGCAGCGAGTCGGCGATCTGCGGGGCGCTGTGCACCAGTGAGTTGGTCAGTACGGCCAGCACCGCGAACACCGCGATCACCAGCACCGCGCAGGTCAGCCCGGCCGCCATGGCCCGCCCGAGTCCGCGTGCCACCAGCCAGGGCATCACCGGCTGGAGCAGTGCGGTCGCCAGCAGCGCCAGGACCAGCGGCACCGTCGCCGCCCTCAGCTGCACGAAGGCGAAGACGAGGAACCCCGCGACCGCCAGGAACAGGATCACCGCGGCCGACCAGACCGCCGCCCTGCGCACCGCGGGCGGCAGCGTGGGATCCGGTCTCCGCCCACCCGCGGACCCTTCGCCCGCCGCCCCTGGGGGTGTGGTCTCCGCCGACATCCCGACTCCAGCTTCGCCCGAGTGGTCCCGATTCAGCCCATCTCAACACGTGATCTGACGGAATGTCCGACGATCTACCGCGCGGCGCGTGGTCTTCCATCCCCGATCCACCCCGGCCCGGCACTCGCCCGGGCCGGACTCCGATCCGCGGCTTCCTCCGCCGCGCCGGGGGCGGACACTCCCATCACGGATTGTCTAATGGTAGAAATGGACTCAACGCATTAGTTGCTTGCACGCTTCCCGAGAGGAGCCCGCCATGGCAGCACGTCCCCCCTTCCCGCCGTTCGACGAGGAGACCGCCCTCCAGAAGGTCCAGGCCGCCGAGGACGCCTGGAACACCCGCGACCCGGAGCAGGTCGCGCTCGCCTACACCGAGGACTCGGTCTGGCGGAACCGGGACCGGTACCTCACCGGCCGGGCGGAGATCACGGCCTTCCTGCGGGAGAAGTGGTCCCGGGAGCTCGACTACGCCCTCCGCAAGGAGCTCTGGGGCTTCCGGGGCAACCGCATGGCGGTCCGGTTCCAGTACGAGCACCACGACGCGTCCGGCCAGTGGTGGCGCAGTTACGGCAACGAGCTGTGGGAGTTCACCGAGGACGGGCTGATGCGCCGCCGGGAGGCCAGCATCAACGACGTCCAGATCGACGGGACGGAACGACGGATCTTCGGCCCGCGGCCGGAGCACGAGCGCGGGTTGCTCCTCCCCGTGTGGTGAGCCGCCGGGGCCTGCTCGGACCGTCCTCGGGTTGGGCCCCCGCTGCGAGGCACCGCCGGGGCCTGCGGTCAGGACGTCCGGAGCGGCAGGCGCAGCAGCCTCGCGACGCGGGCCGCCGTCGAGGCGTCACCGTCGGCGAGGACGGTGTGCCCCGCCGCACGTGAAGGCGAGCAACCGCTCGCCCTCCTGGGCCAGTTCGGCCCGCGTCGGCCGGTCCAGGGACCAGAGCCCGAAGTACGGCGGCTCGGGAGCGGCCTGCGCCTGCAGGCCCACCAGGTGCCCGATCATCGCCTCCGGGGCCATCGCGGTCCGGTCGAGCAGGTGCTGACGGGCCAGCAGCGCCCGCCCGAGCGCACGGGTGCTCAGCACCGGCCGCCGCCGCTCACCGCCTGCGGTCCAGTACCCGGCGCAGCACCGCGATCCGGTTGCTGGTCAGCGAGTCCACACCGGCCGCGGCCAGCCGGAGCATGGTGCGGCGGGTGTCCACCGTCCAGGTGCTGACGGCGAGCCCCAGCTCGTGCGCGGCGTCCACGTAGGCCGCGTCGACCAGGCCGAAGGGCGGGTTGACGTAGCGCGGCCGCAGGTCGTCCAGCAGCGGGCGGCCGGGCAGCCTGGGGTGCTTCCAGGTGAGGGCGATGTCGGCGTCCGGTGCGTGCTCCCGGACCGCGAGCATGGCGGCGACCGGGCCGCAGAAGCCGACCCGGTCCTCGGCACCGATGCCGGTGACGGCGGCCCAGGTGGCGGCCACCGGGGTGGCGTCGTCCAGATCGATCAGGAGCTTGGCGCCCGGGGTTTCGGCGACCGTCTTCAGCGTCTGGGCGAGGGTCGGCACCCGCAGTTCGCCGCCGCCGAGTTCGCCGAGCCGCGCCAGGGTGACCGAGCCGATCCGGCGCGGGTCGCCCCAGAGGCGCTCCAGGGTGGGGTCGTGCAGCAGGACGGGGACGCCGTCGCGGGTGAGCTGGACGTCCACCTCGACGGCGTCGGCCCCGGCGGCGAGCGCGGACTCGACCGAGGCGAGGGTGTTCTCGCGGTGGCGGTACGGGTCACCCCGGTGGGCGACGGCGAGCACCGGACGGAAGGACGGAGCGGGCACGGTTATCTCACTCGGCGGTATGTGGCGGGACATGGCGTGATACGGCGGGAGACGGCTGATGGCCGGTCAGCGGCGTTCCACGACCACGTTGGTGGACTTGATGACGGCGGTGGCGGGTGCGCCGGGCACCAGGTTCAGCTCCTCGGCCGACTCCCGGCTGATCAGCGACACCACCCGGAACGGACCGGCCTGGATCTCCACCTGCGCAGCCACGTCGCCGAGCACCACATCGGTGACGATGCCGGGGAAGCGGTTGCGCGCGGACGACGGACGGCCCTCGGTCGCGGCGTTCTCGGGCCTGGCCAGTTCACGGGCGAAGGAGGCGAGTTCGGCCCCGGCGATGATCCGGTGCCCGTGCTCGTCCCGCTGGGCGGCGAGCCGGCCCGCATCGACCCAGCGCCGCATGGTGTCGGCGCTGACGCCGAGCAGCGCCGCGGCCTCGCCGATGCGGTAGGGGTTGATCGGCCGGTCGGGCTGGCCCATGAGCGCTCCTGGCGGTGTGGTCCGGTGGGGCTGTTCTCCTCCGGGGCCATCCTGCCGTACCCGGCGGTGCTGGTTCGACCAAGGGTCGATCGGAGCCGTTTCCACTCCTGAACGGCGGGATTCGGGCACGGTCGCCGGCTGCCCAGGCGTCGGAGACGCGTCGCCCTGAACCGCAGGAATCGGGCACGATCGCCGGCCACCCGGGTGGCCGTGTGGCCGGTTGCGGTCGCCCCGGGCGCCGGTTCACGGCCCGCCGAACAGCTCCCGCCGCGCGGCTCGCACCACGGCTCGGCCGAGCGGACGAGCGGATGAGCGGGATCCGTGGACCCGGGCCGCCCCGGAGCGCGGCTACTCAGAGTGCCGCGGGCTCGGCCTGCGCCGGAGCGGCCGCGGCGGGGCCGGCCAGGTGGTCGCTGAGCCAGGCCATCGAGGCGGGCAGCATCCGGTTCCAGGTGTTGAAGTTGTGCCCGCCGTTGTCGAGCATGATCCAGGAGACGTTCATCGGCCGCTGCACCGCGTCGATGAACGCCTTGGTGGCCTGGTAGTAGTCGCCGTCGCCCTTCCTGGTGCCGCCGACCAGGACCGAGATGCGCGGCTGCGGGTGGTGTGCGAGCCACCAGACCAGGTCCGCCGCCTCCCGGCGCCCCTGCTCGCCGCCGAAGAGGTCGCCGGTGTCGACGTCGTTGTCCGCCTTGTAGTAGCCGGAGAGCGAGACCGCCGCGGCGAAGGCGTCCGGGTGCTTGATCGCGAACTTGAGCGCGCAGTAGCCGCCGGTTGAGTCGCCCATCACCGCCCAGCCTCGCGGGTCTTCCGAGACCCGGTAGGAGGCGCGTACGGCGCTCGGGACGTCCCGGGTGAAGTAGGTCTCGGTCTGCGGGCCGCGCGGTACGTCCTCGCACTCGGTGTCCCTCGGCAGCACCGGGGACGGGCGCATCAGGACCAGGACGGTCGGCTTCATCCTCCCTTCACCGATCAGCCGCAGCTCCGTGCCGGGGTAGTTGAGGTTGGTGATCAGGTTCTTGGCGATGCCGGGGAATCCGGTGATCGCCACCATCGCCGGGAACTTCTCGTCCGCGTAGGCGGGCTGGAAGTACTGCGGCGGCAGGTAGACGTAGCCCTCGGTGCTCAGGCCGGTGCCGGCGCCGGGGATCCTGACCCGCTCCAGCCGGCCGACCACGGAGGGCTCCCGGGTGACGGTGTTGCCGCCGTGCACGTGCTCCTTGCCGAGCGTCTGGACGCCGCTCTGCTTGCCGTCACCGGTGAACTTGTCCCGGATCGTGACCGAGCCGTCCTGGTTGGTGCCCAGCAGATCCGACCAACTGCTGTAGAAGGAACCGTAGTTGTTGGCAATCAGGGCCAGGGTGCACACCACGGCGAGCTGGGTGCCGAGGATGGTCGCGATCCGGCCGAGTACGGCCGCCCAACCGCCCCTGGCGAGCCTCGGCCAGAGTCGGACCGTCCCGGCCACCATGAGCAGCGAGACCAGCGCGGACAGCGCCAGCACCTTGTGCGAGGTCAATCCCATGCGGCGTCCGCCCCCATACCCTGGCACGGCGGTTCGAGGCGCCGTGCTTCCTTCCCCAGACTGCCAGAGGACGGACCCGAGCAGCTCTGACCACAGGTGGAGCCCTCACAGCTCTCACCCCGCCGATCGACGGGACCTCGGGGCCGCCTGCCGCACTGTCAGATCACCTGCTGGCAAAGGTTCATCGCCCCCTGCTCCCCACCCGCCGCTCAGTACGCGTGCTGGGCGACCACCTCGGCCGCCAGCGCGAGGGCCGACCGCGCGGCGGGCCCGCGCAGCTCCAGCAGCGCCAGCACCAGGGCGTCCACCACCACCAGGTGCGCGAGGCGGCTGGCCACGGCCTCAAGGCCGAGCACCAGCTCCTGGCCGCCCGCGACCAGGCTGAGGCCGCTGGTCTCGGTCAACGGTGAACGGGCGTAGCTGGTGAGGGCGACGACCTCGCCGCCCGCCGCGCGGGCCCGGCGGGCGGCGTCGACGACCGTACGGGTGGCGCCGCTGTGGCTGACGGCCAGACAGGCCGCGCCGGGGGCAGGCAGCCGGCGGCGAGCTGGGCGGTGGACGGGTCCGGCGGTACGTCGACGGCCATGCCGAGGGCCCGCAGCCGGTGCGCGGCATCCAGCGCCACCGCGCCGGAGAGGCCCTCACCGAGCACCAGCACCCGTCCTGCCGAGGCGAGCACCTCGGCGGCGTGCTGGATCTGCTCACCCCCGACGGTGGCCCCGACTCCCCGCAGCGCCTCCTGCACCGCTCAGCGCGACGGCGAGCGCACTGCCGTCCCCCGGCGCGGGCGGCCGGGGCGCCTCTCGCGCAGCCTCGATCTTGATCTCCTGGTAGCCGCGGAACCCCAGCCGCTGGCAGGCCCGGACCACCGAGGACGGCGCGGTGTTCGCGAGCTCGGCCACATCGCTGACGCTCAGTCGGACGACGACCTGTGCCGACGTTTCCGCCGGTCTTACCGAGTCCTCCACAGGCTTTCGAGCCCGAAGGCTCCGTTCCCGCCCGTCCGGCGGCACCTGACTCGCCAGTCGTACCGGGAGTTGCGGCGGATCGCCGGTACCGGCTCACCCTGGCAAGGTCGTTCCGGTCGGCCGCGGTCAGGCCCGTCGCCGGAGCACGGCGCAGCTGAAGCGGTCCGGCGGGACGGGCGGGAGCACGGTCGCGTCGGGGTAGATCGAGCGCATGTGCCCCTCGGTGCAGAAGACCATGTAGTGCGTACGCTCCTCGCCCTCCCGGCACCAGTCGTCGCCGGAGTCGAGGAAGAAGTCCTCGTTGTTGACGAGAGTCGCCCAGGTGAGCGGGGCGCTGGTGGCCTTGGCCGCGAGGGCGTCCACGTCCATGCCGGGCTCCTGGAACCAGCGGGCGGAGGCCAGCCGCCACCGGAGGTTGTCGAGGTCCGGCCACTCCTCCGCACGCGCCCAGCCCGGCGGCGGCTTGAAGTAGGGGTCGATGAAGGTGAAGGCGAGGACTCCGTCATCGGTGAGGAAGGACCGCAGCTGACCGACGAGTTCACGCATCTCGGCCTTGCTGGTGTGGTTGAAGACGGACTGGGCGACGATGACGTCGAACCGTCCGAGATCGGGTACGGGCAGCTGCTTGGTACCGCTCGGGTTGTACTCGAAGTTGTAGCGGTCGTAGTGCAGGAAGGTGGCGTCCGGATAGCGGCGGCGACCTTCCTCGACAGCCTGCGGAATGACGTCCAGGCACCAGTATTCGCCGTGCCGGATCGTACACGCCTGATCGAGCAGCAGATTTCCCACGTTCCCGCCGAAATCGAGTACTCGTTTGGCCGGCCAGTCGGGGCGGCCCAACTGCTGGTCGAAGTAACGGAACTGGCCCGTCCGGGCGGAGATGTAAGGAGCCGGACCGCCCCTGTCAGGTGTTCCCGTCATGCGGTTCTCCACGTGTGCGACAAGAATGGGCGGCCTACCGCGGTGCGAATGCCCAGCGTAGGCAACCGGCTGCGGCCGTGCCGGAGCCGCGCCGAACGCCGGGGAAACGGCGGGTGCCGTGCGTCCGGTGTGGCGCCGGTGGCGGTCCGGCCGCCCTGGCTAGACTCGGCCGCCGAGAGGACGTGATGCCGTGATTCTCGAAGTGCGCAAGGTGGCCGGGAACATCGGCGCCGAAATCGCCGGCCTTGACCTCGCCGCCGATTTGGACGGCGGTACCGTCGCCGAGATCCGCGATGCCGTGCTCGCTCACAAGGTGGTCTTCTTCCGCGGGCAACGGCTCACCCCGGAATCGCAGCAGGCCTTCGCCCGACGATTCGGCAGCCTTACCACCGCGCACCCGGTGATGCCCGCCGCCGAGGGCTACACCCGGGTTCTCGACATCGACACGTCCAAGGTCTCGGTGGCGGCCGACTTCTGGCACACCGATCTGACCCACCTGCACCGGCCACCGCTCGCCGCCGTCCTGCGTGCCGTCACCGTGCCGCCGTGGGGAGGTGACACCCTGTGGGCCAACACGGCTCACGCCTACACCTGTCTTCCGGCCGGGATCCGCGCCATGGTGGACGTCCTGTGGGCGGTGCACACCAACACCTTCGACTACGCCACGTCGATGCGGGCCCAGGAGGACAGCAGGCTGGGCGAGCTCCAACGGAAGGCGCAAGGCGCCGTCTTCGAGACCCTCCACCCGGTGGTGCGCGTGCACCCGGAGACCGGTGAGCGGGCGCTACTGCTCAGCCACAACGCCAGGTTCAGCCCGGGCATGAGCGCCCCCGACTTCGAGGCCCTGCGCCGGCTCCTGCAGTCGCACATCACCACGCCGGAGAACACCGTGCGCTGGCGCTGGGCACCCGGAGACGTCGCCTTCTGGGACAACCGCGCCACCCAGCACTACGCCGCCCTGGACTACGGCGACCAACCGCGCCACATGCAACGAGTGACCCTCGTCGGCGACGTCCCCGTCTCGGTGGACGGCCGCCGCAGCGAGGCACTGACCGGCGACGACAGTGCGTACAACGGAGGCCGGGCCGCTTCCCCCGCCTCGTGAGCCCACCGCGCGTTCAGGTGGCGGAGCCTCGCCGGACGTAGCGCTGCGCACTCCTGCGCGCACGATCACCCATGGCTCTCCGCAGTTGCCCGTCGTCCATGAGGCGGCCGAGCTGGCGGGCGAGGCCGCTGCCGTCTCCCGGCCTGGCCAGCAGGCCGTCCTCACCGTCGTGGATGAGTTCGCGCAACTCCGCGCCGCACGCCACGGCCACGCAGGGAACGGAGCACGACATCGCCTGCAGCAGCTCCAGCGGGAACTCCGCGCCGCAGGAAGTCCGGGCGAAGACGGCGCAGTTCCGCAGAGCGCTGGTGGCGTCGGCGCTCTGCCCCATCCAGTCGATGGTGCCGGCCAGCCCGAGCCCGATCCAGCGGGCCCCCAGCGCCGCCCCCAGCGCCGCCTCCGGCGGGCCTGCCGCATAGATCTTCAACCGCCAGTCGGGCCGGAACGGGGAGACCTTCGCCCAGGCGTCGACCAGTACGCCGAGGCCGTCGTCCCCGCCGGGCCCCCCGATGGCCACGACGGCCTTCTCCGACGGATCGTCCTCGCGTCGGCGGTGGAAGTAGTCCCGTATGCCGGGCTCGATGGCGGCAAGACCGGCCGGAGTCCAGCTGAACACCCGTTCGCCGTCGGCTCGTAGATGCCGCTCAGGTACCAGTTCGGCCAGCAGTCCGTGTCTGAGGTCGTACTCGCGGGCGTGCAGCGGCCCGTGTTCCAGGATCTCGACATCCGCCTCGACCGCCACCGGCCGGACGCCGCCCAGGCCGCTCAGCCAGCGTTGGAGTTCCGCCAGCCAGCGGTCGTGTGCCGCCGCCACCGCCGGCGACCAGGAGTCGAGCACCATCCGATGGCGGCTGCGCCAAGGGGCGTTGGGTGTCGGGACGTTGTGCAGGAGTCCCCAGGTGAAGATCGAGTCGCCGCCTCCGACGAGCGCGAGTTCGAACAGGCCGGGCCCGTCGGTGAACAGGCTGCGGCTGGCGCCCCAGGCCACGCCCATGATCCCGTCGAACCTGCCGTGCATCGAACTGACCCTGGATCGTGAGGACTCGCCCTCGCTCGTGCTGTAGTGCGCCCTCCGGAAGCACTGGATGACCGGGGCCCGCTCGAACGCGTCCGCGACCGCGTCCCCCCAGTCGGCAGCGACCAGCACGTCACTGTCCACCCAGACGACTCGGGTGAACCGCGGCGGAAGGCTGCGCGCCGCCAGGTTGATCAGGCGCTCCTTGTGCCACATGAACGGGCACTCGTCGTCCCAGAACGCGATGTTCGCCCCCGGCGGTCGCTCGGTACCGGCACCGGTCAGGAACACCTGGTCGGCGACGCCGGCCCGGCCGAACGCCGCCAGGCACCGCGCCAGCTTGCGGGGATGGGACCGGTAGCCGACGGGGTTGAAGTACGGGATGACGATGGCCGTTCCGCTCAGGGGCATCGGAGGCAGCCTCCCGTCTCCCCCGTGCTGCTCCGAAAACCTCCCATGCCGCCAGTCTCACCGCTCGGACCGGCACCGGCACCTCTGCCGGCCCCGCATCGGCCCCGCCGGCACTGCGCGGGCGCTGCTGGCCCGCTCCGGGCGGGTGCGACGATCGGTGGGGCCACCGGACAAGCGGTCCCGTTCGACCGGCGTGACACCGTACCTCGCGCCCGGGCTCGTCGAGGACGAGCGGCGTCACGCCCCGCGCCCGGCCGGGCCGGACCAGCCGTCGCCGTCCCGGCGTCCCTGACGTACCGCGCTCGTCAGAGCGGCTCTCCCGGGCGCCGCTGGGTCACCCGCCACAGCCGGCGCGGCAGTTCGCCCTCCTCGAAGGGGTGCACCTCGACCGGGTCCCATCCCTCGGCGAGCGAGTCGACGAGCGTCCGGGAGAAGAAGTGCACGGCGAATCCGCCGTGTTCGAAGATCTCGTCACCATGGGCGGTACCCACCCCGAAGTGGGCGTCGCCGGTGTGCCGGACGGTGTAGACGAAGGTGCCGCCGGGCCGCAGCACCCGCCGCACCTCGGCCACCAGGGCCCGGATCTCGGCGGTGGAGAGGGCCATGCACAGCAGCATGTGGGCGAAGACCGCGTCCACCGAGGCGTCCGGTAGGGCGAGCGGCTCGCGCACGTCCTGGACGGCGCAGCCCACCGACAGCCCGGCGGCCTCGGCCCGCTCGGCCAGTTGCGCCAGCGCGACCGGGCTGAAGTCGGTCGCCTGGACGGTGAAACCGCTCGCCGCGAAGTGCAACGCGTCGCGCCCGTGCCCCGCGCCGAGTTCCAGTACCCGCCGCGCCCCCGCCGCCCGGAACGCCCCGGCGGCGTACCGTGCCGCCTCCGAGGGCCGGTCGCCGTACATGCCGGGGTGGTCGGTGTAGGTGCGCTGCCAGTGCTCCTGCTGGACACGGGCCAGCTCGCGCCCGGCCGGTACTTCGTTCTGTGCCACACCTCACCGTACGCCGGAGTTGATCACCCAGCGCATCCGGCCTGGGCGCGGGGCCGCTCGGCGGGCATGACATCCTCGCTCCCATGGACTCCGCAGCTCAGCCGCTCTCCCCCGCCGCCCGCCGCAATCCGGTCGGCGCCCATGTCCCGGTCGCCGGGCGCGGGCTGGTGGGCACCGGGCTCGCGTACGCGCGGAGGGTCGGCGCGGAGGCGGTGCAGGTCTTCGTCGCCAATCCGCGCGGCTGGGCCACTCCCGCGGGCGACCCGGTGCAGGACGAGGAGTTCCGCACGGCCTGCGCGGCGGCGGGGATCCCGGCGTACGTACATGCGCCGTACCTGATCAACTTCGGCTCGGACTCCACCGCGACCAGGGCCCGTTCCACCGAGTCACTGCGCCACTCCCTGCTGCGCGCGCACCGGATCGGGGCGCTCGGGGTGGTGGTGCACACCGGTTCCGCGGTCGGCCGGGCAGCGGACGGCGGTTCCCGGTACGCCGAGGCGATGTCCCAGGTGCGCGAGGACGTGCGGCCGCTGCTGGACGAGCTCGACGCGCTCGGCGAGGACGCGCCCTGGCTGCTGCTCGAACCGACCGCCGGGCAGGGCAGTTCGCTCTGCTCCCGAATGGCCGACCTGGCCGAGTACACCGCCGCGCTCGACCACCACCCGAGGGTCGGCGTCTGCCTGGACACCTGCCACGCCTTCGCCGCCGGGCACGATCTCGCGGCCCCGGACGGGGTCGCCGAGACCCTGGACGCCCTGGTCTCGGCCGTCGGCCCCGGCCGGCTGCGGCTGATCCACGCCAACGACTCGATGGACGTGGTAGGCGCCCGCAAGGACCGGCACGCCAACATCGGCGCGGGGCACATCGGTTCGGACGCCTTCCGGGAACTGTTCGCGCACCCCGCCACCGAGGGCGTGCCGCTGATCATCGAGACCCCGGACGGCCGCCACGACCCCGACCGGGTCGAGGGCGCCCGCCACACCGCCGACCTCGACCTGCTCAAGCGCCTGCGCGCCGAGGCGCACCCGGGCCGCTGACCGTCGTCCGCTCCGGCCGGGCCGGGCGGGCTTCGCGGCCGGGCAGCGGCACGGGCTAGGCTCACCAGGTGCCCCACCACTCGCCCCCGGCCGGCCCGGCCCTCGCCGCCCCACCGTCGCCCGACGCGCGGCCGACGACCGGACCGGGCTCGTCCGCCGCGTCCTGGATCCGCTCGCCCTGGCCGCGGTTCGCGCTGCTGCTGGCGATCCTCGCGGCGGCGGCCGCCTCGCTGCTGTTCTGGGACCCGACGCAGCTGCTGACCACGGGGGCGCCGGGGCTGTGGCGACTGCCCGTCTTCGCCCTGGTGTACGCCCTCGGCACCCTGGTCTTCGTCCCCAAACCCGCGCTGAACACCGCCGCCGGGCTGCTGCTGGGCGTCGCCTGGGGGCTGCCGCTGGCCGTACTCGGCACCACCCTCGGCGCAGCGATCGCGTTCGTCCTGGGCCGGGTGCTCGGACGCGACGCCCTCCGCCCCCTGCTCAGGGCCAGGGTGCTGGCCGCGCTCGACCGCCGCCTCACCGAGCAGGGCTTCCGCAGCGTGCTGCTGCTGCGGATCATCCCGGGCGTCCCCTTCCAGGCGGCCAACTACGGCGCGGCCTTCTCCGGCGTCGGGATGCTGCCCTTCCTCTCCGGCACCGCTGTCGGCGTCCTGCCCGGCACCGCCGCCTACGTCGTCGCGGGCGCCACCGCGGGCTCCCCCTCCTCCCCCGCGTTCCTGCTCTCCGCCGCGGCGATCGGCCTCATGACCGTCCTGAGCCTGTTCTCCCTCTGGCGCGCCTCGCGCCGGGGCGCCGCCCGAAAAGCCTTCGCGGCGCCGGGCCCGGAACTGGTAGGAAGCGGGAATGAGTACTCGATCCACTGACCCGCTGGAGACGCTGCTCGCCGAACGGGCCTGCGAGCGTCTGATCGTCGACTTCCTGCGCCGGCTGGACCTGGGCGACCCGGGCTCGGTGGCCGAGCTGTTCACCGACGACGGGGTGTGGGAGTGGCCGCACGGGGAGCGCCGGGTGCAGGGGCGGGAGGCGCTGCACGAGTACTTCGGCTCCCGGCCGGCCGACCGGCTGTCCCGCCGGATGTGCAGCAACGTCCTGGTCACCGTCACCTCCCCCGACACCGCCGAGGCGACCTCGTACTTCGCCACGTACCGGGTCGACGGCTACACCGGCGGGATGCTGCCGCCGATGCTGCCCGCCAACGTGGGGCACTACGAGGACACCTTCCGCAGGGTCGACGGCCGTTGGCTGCTCGCCACCCGGACCACCTTCCTGCCGTTCGGCGGGCCGACCCACCGGCTCTGAGCCGCCCGTACCTCCCGTGGGACCGGCCGGGCGTCCGGACACCGCTGTGCCGGCAGCGGAGGCGGAAGGCATTGCCTCGGCAAATTCGCTGTCGGTGTGTCAGTGCCGGTCGCCACAATGTCCGGCATGAGCATCGAAGCCGCTTCCGCCGCCCGTGTCCGTCTCGATCCGCCGATGGCCGCCGACGAGGCGACCATGCTCGCCGCCTGGCTGGACTACCACCGGGCCACGCTCGCCCTGAAGTGCGAGGGGCTGACGGCCGAGCAGCTCCGCGTCCGCTCCGCCGCGCCCTCGTCGCTCTCCCTGCTCGGCCTGGTCCGGCACCTGGCCGAGGTGGAGCGCTACTGGTTCCAGAACATCCTCTCCGCCAGCGACGCGAAGAGCCTGTACTGCGCGGAGGACGAGGACGGCGACTTCAACCAGGTGGGCACCGCCGACCCCGACGAGGCGTTCGCCACCTGGCGCGCCCAGATCGAGCTGGCCCGCACGGCCGCCGCCGGCCTCCCGCTGGAGACGACCGGCAAGCGCCTCCGCCACGGCGAGGAGGTCACGCTCCGCTGGATCCTGGTCCACATGATCGAGGAGTACGCCCGGCACAACGGACACGCCGATCTGATCCGCGAATTGATCGACGGAACAACCGGCGAGTGAAGCTGTTACAGGATCGTTGACAGGCAGTCAACTCGTCACTGACACACACCGATAAGGTCTTCGCGCGCAACCGTTCGCCGAACTGTGCCGTCGCAGCAGATATCGAACCGGCTGCTCGCACTGCACCAACCGGCGGTCGCGAGCGGGCACCGAAGTGGTGATCAGTGCGATACTCGGACAGTTCCGGCGAGTGGATGACGTGTCAAAAGGACACGAACACGCGGGGAACGGTACGAGACGAGGCAAGGAGGCGCGGCATGGGAGCACTTCGCGACGAGCACCACAACGGGTGGCTGATGCCTTCCGGCAACTACGCCGCGGCGGTGTACGACGATCCATGGGCGACCCAGGCGGTGGCGCCGGTGGACTCGGCCGTTCCGGCGCCGGCGAAGATCGTCTCGCTGAAGCCCACCGGGTTCGAGTCCGCCCGCACGGTCGGCGAGCACATCCGCGAGGGCATCCCGGTGGTCATGGACCTGACCGAGATGAGCGAGGCCGAGGCCAAGCGCATGGTCGACTTCGCTTCCGGCCTGGTGTTCGGCACCAGGGGGGGTATCGAGCGGATCGCCCGCCGGGTCTTCCTGCTCACCCCGGCCGACGTCGAGGTGATGGTGATCGACCGGCCGCTCGACGAGAGCGGGTTCTTCAACCAGAGCTGAACCAGAGGGGGGCCGAGCGCTCCGAACCCCAGCCCGCCGATGGGCCTCGACCGGGGACGACAGCAGTCGTCCCCGGTCTTTTTTGCTATCCGCAGCCTTGCAGTGAAGTCTCGAATGAGAGATTCAAGCAAAGAATGAGACATCAACGTCTCATCTGATCTACACTCGAAGCATGGCTACTGATCGCGATTCCGTCCTCGAGGCTGCCGTCAGCGTGCTCTCCCGCCGGCCGACCGCCCATCTCGACGAGATCGCGCGAGCCGCCGGCATCAGCCGGGCCACACTGCACCGGATCTTCCCGGGCCGCGAAGCCCTGATCCGCGAGGTCGGCGCGCTGGGCCTGCGCAAGTTCGCGGCGGCCCTCGACAGCGCCGCGATCGAGTCCGGTGACACGCAGTCCGCGCTGCGCCGCCTGGTGGACGCCGTCGTCCCCGACGCCGCGCTGTGCGCCTTCCTCGCGGGCGAGAACCAGCTGTACGACGACCCCGAGATCAACGAGCTCTGGGAGATCCAGGACGCCCGGGTCCGCGCCCTGTTCCTGCGCGGCCAGAAGGAGGGGGCCTTCCGGATCGAGCTCTCGGCCGGCTGGCTCAGCGAGGCGTTCTTCGACCTCGTCGCCGGCGTCGGCTGGGCCGTCCAGGACGGCCGGCTCGCCCCCCGTGACGGTGCCCACTCACTCGTCGAGCTCTTCCTCGGCGGCGCTCTCAGGAGACCTGACCAGTCATGACCACCCCCACCACCGAGTCGACCGGAACCCGGCGGCGCTGGGCCGGCCTCGCCGTCCTGGTCCTGTCGGTCACCCTGGTCGCCGTCGACGCCACCGTGCTGTCCCTCGCGATACCGTCCATCAGCGAGACCCTCGACCCCAGCAGCACCCAGCTGCTCTGGATCGGCGACAGCTACTCCTTCGTCCTCGCCGGCCTGCTGGTCAGCATGGGCGCGCTCAGCGACCGGATAGGCCGCAAGAAGCTGCTGCTGCTCGGCTCCTCCGCCTTCGGCACCGCCTCGCTGCTGGCCGCCTACTCGCCCGGTCCCGGCTGGCTGATCCTGGCCCGGGCACTGCTCGGCGTGGCCGGCGCCACCATCATGCCGTCCACCCTGTCGCTGATCCGCACCCTGTTCCCGGACGCCCGTGAGCGGGCCACCGCCATCGGCGTCTGGGGCGCCGGTGCCACGGCGGGCGCCGCGCTCGGCCCGCTGGTCGGCGGCGTGCTGCTGGAGCACTTCTGGTGGGGCTCGGTCTTCCTGCTCAACCTGCCCGTGCTGCTCCTGCTGCTGGTCCTCGGCGCCTGGCTGCTGCCCGAGTCCAGGGACCCGGAGCCCGGGAGCTGGGACCTGCTCAGCGTGCTGCTCTCGATGGCCGGTGTGATCGGCGTGGTGTACGCGATCAAGGAGCTGGCCGCCAACGGGCTCGGCCACTGGTACGTTCCGGCCGCCCTGGCTGCGGGCGGCCTCGCTCTGGCGGCCTTCGTCCGGCGCCAGCTGCGCCTGGCCTCCCCGCTGCTGGACGTCCGGCTGTTCGGCAACCCCCGCTTCACGGCGGCCGTGGCCGGTTCGCTGGCGTCGCTGATCGGCCTCTCCGGTGTGCTCTTCTTCATGTCGCAGTACCTCCAGCTGGTGCGCGGCTACTCGCCGCTCACCGCCGGCCTCGCCGAGATGCCCGCCTTCGCGGGCGCGGTGGCCGGCGGGCTGCTGACCGCCTGGGTGGCCCGCCGCACCGGCGCCCGCGCCACCCTGGCCGGCGGTCTGCTGGTGATGGGGGCGGGCCTCGGTCTGCTCGGCTGGGTGCACGAGGACAGCGCCTACCTGCTGCTCGGCATCTCCTTCCTGGCCGTCGGCACCGCCGAGGGCGTGGTCTACACGCTTGCCGCAGACCTGGTGCTCTCAGCCGCTCCCGCCGACCGGGCCGGTGCCGCCTCGGCCGTCTCCGAGACGGCGTACGAACTCGGCACGGCGCTCGGCATCGCGCTGGTCGGCTCGGTGGTCACCGCGATCTACGCCGGCTCGCTCCACTTCCCGGCCGGGACCCCGGCCGCGGCTGCCGAACGCGCCGGGCAGTCGATCAGCGGGGCCGTCGAGGCCGCCGCGAGCCTCCCGGATGGACTCGGGCAGCCGCTGCTGGCCCAAGCCGAGCACGCGTTCGTGCACGGGATGAACACCGCGGCCCTGCTCGCGGCCGGACTGCTCCTGGTATCGGCTGCCACCGCCTGGCGCCTGCTCCGCGACCGTCCCGGCACGGCCGCCTCACCCGCCGGCGAACCCACCGGCGACGAGCCCACCGGCGAACCCGGCGAGCCGGCGGCGGCCCCGGCCGCGCGCTCCGGGCTCGCGGCGTAGCCTCCGCTGCTCGGCGGCGCGGGGAACCGCGCGAGTAACTGCCAACGGCCGTAACGGGATTCGAGAGGTGCGCGCGCCCCTGCCGGTGGTGAACTCGCGTTCCCCGCTGGTGGATTGCCCCCGTGAAGCGCCTCACGCACACCCGCGCGAAGTCTCAGTATCTGATGGGGAGTTCGAGTTCGGCCCAGACCACCTTGCCGCTCCTGGTCGGACGGGTGCCCCAGCGGTGGCAGAGCTCGCTGACCAGGTGCATGCCCCGCCCGCCCTCGTCCTCCTCCGCTGAGGTCCGGACCCGCGGCGGCGGCCCCCCGGAGTCGAAGACCTCGACGGTCAGGACGCGGTCACGGAACAGCCGCAGCCTCCGCGGGGCCTCGGCGTGCAGCAGTGCGTTGGTGACCAGTTCGCTCACCATCAGTTCCGCGTAGTCGGTCAGCGCGGAAAGCCCCCACGCACCCAGTGTGGCCCGGGTGAAGCGGCGGGCCCGGGCCGGAATCGGTCCGTCGCCGTCCAGTGGCAGGGTGGCGATCCGGTCGGCGGGGACGGGCAGTGCCCGCGCCATGATCATGGCGATGTCGTCGTCGGTTCCCTCGGTGACCAGCGCGCCGAGCACCGCGTCGCAGCTCGCCTCCAGCGTGCGTCCGCTCCCGGCCAGGGTCTTGGAGAGCAGGCCGATGCCGTCGTCGATGTCCCGGCCCCGGCGTTCCACCAGGCCGTCGGTGTAGAGCGCGACCAGGCTGCCCTCGGGCAGGGTGAACTCGGTGCTCTCGAAGGCCACTCCACCGACCCCGAGCGGCACCCCGGGCGGCAGCGGCACCCTCCGGGCGACCCCGTCCGGAGAGACCCGCACAGGCGGGAGGTGGCCGGCCGAGGCGACCGTGCAGATGCGCTCGACCGGGTCGTACACCGCGCAGATGCAGGTCGCGAACTGGCCCTCGCCGATGCCCACGGCGGTCTCGTCCAGCCGGGTCAGCACCTGCTCGGGCGGCATGTCCAGGGTGGCCAGGGTACGGGCGACCGTCCGCAGTTGGCCCATGGTCGCGGCGGCCCGGATGCCGTGGCCCATCACGTCGCCGACCACCAGCGCCACCCGCCCGCAGGAGAGCGGGACCACGTCGAACCAGTCCCCGCCGACCTCGCTGACCAGGCTGCTCGGCAGGTACCGGTAGGCGATCTCCAGGCCGAGGGTGCGGTGGATCTCCTGTGGCAGCAGGCTGCGCTGCAGGGTGAGCGCGGTCTCCCGCTCGCGCCGGTAGAGCCGGGCGTTGTCCAGGGCGATGGCCGCCCGGGCGACCAGTTCCTCGGCGAGCGCCATATCGGCGGCGGCGAACGGCTCGGGATTGCGGGTGCGGACGAACTCCGAGCCGCCGAGCACCATGCCCCGGGCCATGATCGGCACCATCAGGTAGGAGTGGATGCCCGCCTCGAGCCCCGGTGCGACCCGGTCCGGCGCGGAGACCAGCGCGGCGAGCGTCTGCTCGTCGACATACGTCCGCAGCAGCGGCCGCCCACTGCGCAGGCACTCGGTGTAGGGCCGCTTGGCGTCGTACACGGAGGTCTCGCCCACGGCGTCCGAGGCTCTGACCAGTCCCGACTCGTACGCCTCGCCGACCGCCACCGCGCGCAGCCTGATGCCCCGGTCGGGGGCCAGCTGGGCGGGCTCCTCACCGCGCAGTACCGGTTCCAGCAGGTCCACGGTGGCGAAGTCGGCGAAGCGCGGCACCACCGCCTCGATCAGCTCCTCGGCGGTGCGCTGGAGGTCCAGGGTGGTGCCGATCCTGGCGGTGGCCTCGGCCAGCAGGGTGAGGCGCTCCTGCGCCCGGGCGGCGCGGGCCTCGGCCTGGAACCGCTCGGTGACGTCGATCAGCGAGGAACTGACGCCCAGCACCTTGCCGGTGGAGTCCTCCAGCCGGAAGTAGGAGGCGGACCAGGCCCGGTCGTGGCGCGGGTCACGGGGGGTGCGGCCGTGCGAACGGGCGTCCACCACCGGCCGACCGGTGGCGATGACCTGCCGCATCACGGCTTCGATCTCGGGGCCGTTCAGTCCGGGCAGCACGGTGCTGATCCGGCGGCCGACGTGTTCCTCGACCGGCAGGCCGTTGATCCGGGCCAGCGCACCGTTGAGCCGGACGAAGCGCAGCTCGGTGTCGTAGACCGCCATTCCGATCGGGGACTGGGTGAAGCAGCCGTCCAGCATGGCGAGGTCCGCCTCGACCCGGCGCAGTACGGCCAGGTCGGAGGCGGTGGCGAGCAGCATCCGTGATCCGCCCGGTCCGGAGATCGGGTAGGTGTGGAACTCCAGCTCGACCCGGTGGCCGTCGCGGTGGCGCACCGGCACGACCCCCGACCAGCCCTTCCCGGCCATGAGCCGCTCGAACATGGTGAGGATCGCGGGCCGGTCGACCTCGGGCACCAGCAGTTTGGCGGCGTACGCGCCGACGGCCTCGGCGGCGGTGTAGCCGGTGATGCGTTCGGCGTCCTCGCTCCAGTGCAGGATCCGGCCGTCGGCCTCCACCAGGGCGGTGGCGAGTGGTACCAGCCGGTGGCCCCGCAGACGTGCCGTGTCGTCGCCTGCCGGTGCCGCCTCCGTGTTCCGGCCGGCACCGTCGGGAGCGGTCCACTCGAATCCGTGCATGATCAGGAGCCCACCTGACAGGTACCTTCCCGGTCGGGGCCGGGGCAATCCGGCTCACACCAGACTGCACGGCGCCGGGCCGCCCGGCGACTCAACCGCAGGGCCGGACGGGCGCCTGCCCGGGGTCAGCCGAACCCGCCTGCTCCGGCCCGGCAGAGCGTGCGTCGTGCTCCGGCTGTGCGGCCTACGGCAGCACCGCGTCGAGGGTGCGGGCCCACTGGCGGATGACCCCGGTACGGCGGGGGCCGTCGTCGGTGAGCAGGTTGGCGAGGCCCAGACCGCGGGCCATGTCCAGGGTGGCCTGGACGGTCTCCCGGACGCCCGGGGTGGACTCGTCGGCCCCGAGGAACTCGACCGCGGCGCGGTGGGACTCCCGTCCGACGTGGTTCTCCAGCGCGATGATCCGCTCGCGCAGCGGCTCCTCGGTGGCCGCCGCCACCCAGAGGTGGAGGGCGGCCCGGAACAGCGGGCCGGTGTAGAGGCGGACGATCATCTCCACCACCGCCTCCGTCCTGGCCGGCCCGGCGGGCGGCAGCTCGTCGGCGTGGGCCCGCACCGCGGCCAGCCGCTCGGCGGTGACGTGTTCGACGGCCGCGGTGAACAGGTCCTCCCTGGTCGGGAAGTGGTGCTGGGCCGCTCCCCTGGTCACCCCGGCCCGCTCGGCCACCACCGCGACGGTGGACCCGTTCCAGCCGAGCTCGGCCAGGCACTCCACAGCCGCCTCCAGCAACCTGCGGCGGGTGGCACGACTGCGGGTCTGCTGCGGGGCGCGGGAGGCGGCGGAGTGGAGGCTCATGGCTGCTTTCGGGTGACGGTCCGTCGGTTGCGGCTGATCCTTTCACCCCGGTCGGGCGATCAGCCAGGCGCCCCGGGGGCGCGGGGTACCGCACGGCCGGCCCCTGCGGGGGTGCCGTGCGGCTGCTCGGGAGGCGTCCGGGTGCCCATCCCGTCGCGCGCTCCCCGCACCACCCGGCGGTGCGGGGTGCGCTACCGGGTCTGCCGCGCACGGTCGCGCAGCTCGCGGCGGAGGATCTTCCCCGACACCGACTTGGGTACCGCGTCCAGGAACTCCACCGCCCTGACCTTCTTGTACGGGGCCACCTGCCCGGCCACGTACTCGATGACCTCCTCACCCGTGAGCGCGCTGCCCGGCGTCCGCACCACGTACGCCTTGGGCCGCTCCTCCCCGTCCTCGCCCCTGACGCCGACCACCGCGGCGTCGACGATCTGCGGGTGCGCCAGCAGCAGCGCCTCCAGCTCGGCGGGGGCCACCTGGTACCCCTTGTACTTGATCAGTTCCTTCACCCGGTCCACCACGAAGAGGTAGCCGCGCTCGTCCAGACAGCCGACGTCGCCGGTGTGCAGCCAGCCGTCCTCGTCGATCATCGCGTCGGTCTCGGACGGCCGGGCGAAGTACCCGCGCATCACCTGCGGCCCGCGGAACAGCAGCTCGCCCCGCTCACCGACGCCGAGGTCCTTGCCGGAGCCGTCCAGGGCCCTCACCCGCAGTTCGGTGGAGGGCACCAGCTTGCCGACCGTGCCGCACGGCGGATTCGGGTCGTCCGGCGTCATCACGGCGGCGACCGGCGAGAGTTCGGTCATCCCGTAGCCCTGGTGGATGCGCGGCAGGCCGAGCCGGCGGGCGCAGGCCTCGGCGAGGTCGGCGTCCAGCGGGGCGGCTGCGCTGAGGACGTAGCGGACCGAGGAGAGGTCGTACTGCTCGACCAGCGGGTGCTTGGCGAGCGCCAGGATCATCGGCGGTGCGGCGAACACACCCTCGATCCGCTGCTCCTGGATGGTGCGCAGGAACTGTTCGAGATCGAAGCGGGGCAGCACCACGACGGTGGAGCCGCTGCGCAGCGGCTGGTTGAGCAGGGCAGTGAAGCCGTAGATGTGGAAGTACGCCTCTAAAAGGCGACATTGATTCGGCACTGGTCAGAGCCCCCCATCGCCTCTCTTCCGGGACGCTCTTGCAGCCCGGGAGACACACGCCCGGATGTAGCCTGCCGTCACGGTTACACCTTGGGCAGCAAGCTGATCTACGATCTGCTGGGGCCTTACACCCGGATTCGCCTCACGCATCGCCAGCACTGCCGCGTGCTTGGACTTGGGCTTGTCGGCCTGCGGGTCGGTCCAGGTCCACGGCTCTGAGGTCCACGTCGGATAGATCTCCATGGTTCCGTTCCCCGGCTGCAGGATGACCTTTTCGACGACCTTCCGAAGAAGGGCATTGAGCCGATTAGGCGGCAACGTCTCCCACTCCTCCAGCAGGCCCTCCACAACCGTGATCGCGGCTGCCTTCGTCGTCTCCTGGCCACCGCCCTCCAGGTCTGCGCGTAGCTTGGCCAGCTCTTCGGTCAGGGCCGACTTCTCGGCACGCAAGTCCCGCAGCGTGGCCAGGTACTCCTTCTCCAGGTTGCCGTTCGGGTCGTCGTCCTCAGCCATCGCGTAGGCGCGCATGTGACGCACGATAGATCGCTCCAGCTTGGCGAGAGACTCCTCCAGTTGAGCACGTCGCCGATCCTTCGAGTCTCGGCCCCGCTGGCCCGGTACGGCGACTTCGGCGCTGCCGGCGGCTCCGTTGATCTCATCAACGAAGTGCGCCAGCTTTGCCCTGACTGCGCCTTCGATCACCTCGGACTTGAGCCCGGTCCCAGGGCAAGAATGCTGGCCTCTTTCCGCCCGTTTCAGGCACACATACCGGGCCTGCCCCCGGTGGTCCACATTCCTGCGGGCAGCTCCGTTGCACAGCCCGCATCTCACGAGGCTCGTCAGGGGGTAGGCAGCGTGTCGGGCGCGGGGGGCAGCGGTACGGGTGAAGTCGCGGCGTTCCTGGTACTGGCGCCAGGTGTCGTCGCTGATGATGGCGGGGTGATGGAGGGTCGGGTGACGGACTAGTTCGTACTGCTCGCAGTCGTGGGGGAAGGAGCCTTGAGGGCAGGTTTTGAGGTGGAGTCGGAGGTATCCGGCTGGGAAGCCGCTGTCCATGTACCGTTTGACGGCTTTGCCGCTCCACAGGTCGCCGCGGACCGTGCGGTGTCCTTCGTCGTTGAGCCATAGTGCCAGGGATCGGAAGGATTCGCCTGCGATGTACCGGAGGTAAAGGTCTTCTACGACCTTGCTGGTTTTCGGGTCCGGCTCATAGCGCTCTTCGTGGACCGTTACGGTGCCGTCGGGCTCGTACCGCTTGCGCTGATGCCAGGTGTATCCGAAGCGGGGGCGCCCCATAGCGGGGAGGCCGTGGTCGCGGCGCCACTGGTGGGTTTCGATCCACTGTTCGCCGGCGCGGTCGCTCTCGAAGGCGGCGAGTTCAAGGAGCATGCCGCGCTGAAAACGCCCTACCGCGTTACGGGCGTCGATGTCTTCGGTGGCGGATTCGAGCTGGCCACCTGCGCGTTCGACTCGTTCAAGGTTGACGGCGTTGCCGTGGCGTACCCGACCGAAGCGGCTGTACTTCCAGACTGCGATCTCCTTGGCAGTGCCGTCCTCAACGTACCCAATCGCCTCCATGATCTTGCGCTTGAAGTTCCGGCCTGTTGCGTCGAGGTCGACGACCCACTTGACGATCCGCCTTCTCTTTCGCCGGGCCCACTCCTCGATCGAGTTCTTCTGGAGCTCCGGTGAGATCATCTCCTCACGGGCCATGCTTACTCGGATGTATCCGATGGCCGGGGTCAGCTGATCCGTCTCATCATCTTTCACATGGACCCCCAGATGCAGATCGACCGCCCAAGTTCACCAGGAAGGTGGGCACTTGAGCGGCCGCTGAGCTGATTGATGAAATTCTAGACGTCCCGGCCACGCGCGCATCGGGCGGGCTGAGCCACTGCGTCAGCAAGGTCTCCCTTACGCCAGAGCTCGATGGCGAGCGCGAAGGCTTCCCCCTGTATGCGCTGTTCGGCGGCGGCTACCCTCCTTCTGGCACGGTAGGCGTCGACAAGGAGCGTCATCACTGACACCGCGACAAGGAGCATGCCTGCTGCCGCTAGCTCGATTGAATCGGATCTTGAGTGCAAGGTTTCGCCGTCCCCGGCCACGCCGAAACCGACAACTGCCGTCACCAGAGCTGCGAGTGGCAGCCTGGAGGACTGTGACGGCATGGTGCATCACCTCTTCGCAGACAGCCGACCCGTTTGCGACGGTTGCTTGATCGTAGCCTCATCTGGCTCGTCAGCGAAGGTTTTCGCGAGGGCGCGTGCACTGGCCACGAAGAGCTCAGCACGCTCGTCGGGGATGCCATAGCGTCGCGCGACGGCATAGAGGTCGATCTCGGCGATGGGCGGCGGCGCCTGCTCGTCGGGCAGCGGAAGGTCTTCTTCGCGGAGAGTGCCGGATCGGATCAACATCTCACGTACGGTGACCTTCACGTTCTTGCTGTTGAGCACCTCCACGAGTCGCCGCTGCGTCTCGATGGCGGGCGTGAAACCCCCGAGCATCTTGCCGACGACCGATGGGTCGACACCCATGTCCATGGCGAGCGCCCGGCGCCCTCCGCGGTGTGGTGTGGTGTCGTAGCCGGCGGCGAGGGCAAGGTCGGCAAGCCATGTAGCGAAGTCCGCAGTGGTCATGGATGCCTCCGTGTGATGTTGCCTGCGCGGCAACGCCAGGATAGCGACGCCCGTAGATCGCCCCGAACTGGCCTCGCTCGCCGTCCATCGTTCGGGTGCTCTTAAGTCACCCGACTCCGGTGTGACCACTGTCAAAAGCTAGCAGCGGAGAAATCTCCGGGTAAGTCCACGACTTTGGCTTGCGAGCCAAACCAGCCGGGCGTACTTTGGTTGCCGAGCCAACAACTTGGCTAGCTAGACAAACCTCGTGCACCAGCAACGGAGGTGAACTATGCCCAGCTTTCGACTAAACGTCCCGGCGCTCCGTGAGGCCGCTGCGACTCTCGGCGATCGACGACAGATCGACATCAGCAGGCGCACTGGCATCAACAAGTCCGTCGTGTCGCGCCTCATGAATGGCCGAGATCTGTCGCTGGAGACCCTCATGCTGCTCTCCGGCGCGTATGAGGTCGCTGCCAACCAACTCGCCGAGGAGTACGACGACGGCTGCGAGGCAGCCGCATGACCACCCGCCAGGAAGCGATCCGCAGCGCCGCTCTGGTCCTCGCCCAGGCCCGCGCCGAACGCGACGCGCTCAGCCCACGCGAAGCGGCCGAGGCCGCCTGGTACCCGGGCCACCGGCTGGAGACCGTCGAAGCGATCGAGACGCTCATCATCCAGCAGCGACAGGCCGCCGAGGAAGCGTGGCGCAACGGCACGCACCCGCTCTCGCCGCGCCAACTGCCCAACGCCGCCTAGCAATGCAGGGCCGCCCGTGGACGGCATTCCCCGAGCGACCCCTCGGACCACCCCACCCCACTCCCTAGAAGGGGGCGAGCTGACCGTGATCGGACAGCCTACTGATCGCCACACCGTACTGGCGAAAACAGCCCAGATCATCCAGGTCAACGGCTTACACCACGGCGACTTCGTCGCCGACCCGTTCAACCGCACCAGCAAAACCCCGCACTACCAGCGGCCCATGTCCGTCGTCGGCGCGATCCGCTGCGCAGTCGCCGGCGATCCGCACATCGAGTCCTTGCTGGCCTGGGAGGCCATCGCGGCTCTGTCGCAGATCGTCCGCGTCGATGGCGAGCCCGCGCGGTCGGAAACGATCGCGGATCAAGAACGCCATGTCGAGGAGTGGTCGGATCGCGCGACCGCATCGCTCGTGATCAACACGCTGATGTTGGCTTCGGGGCGCCGAGTTGACCGCCGGGTCGTGGCGGCATGAGGCCGCGCCGCCGCCTTTACCGCCGCTGCGAGTACGCCAGCCCTGCTGGCCCGGCACTGCGGCCAATCACCAGCGATGAGCACGCGACCCGAGTCCGCCGATGCCTCGCCGAAGCCCTCGAAGCCAGGAATCCGGACCTCGCCGCGTACTACCAGCATCAGCTCGACAGGTACAGGAGCGCATCATGATCAGGATCCACGCGCTGGACGCAGACCGTCGCATTGACGCGGTCGCCGAGGTCGACGTCACCGACGCCGCTCATCGACTCCTGGACCGGGTCGCGGAGGCGTACGCGGACAATCCGGGTTATGTCGGCGACCTGCTGTGCTCGCTCGCCGATGCCGCGACCAGCGCCCGTGCCCGACGTGCCGACATGGAGCACCCGCAGGTCGATGTCGCGGAATGGCGCTCCGACCTCGCGAATGCGGAGCTGGACGGGATCCGGGAGGCGCTGGTCGAGGCGGTCGGTGGTGGCCCGGTGGTGGAGCGGCTGGCGCAGACGGATGCGCGTCGTCTCGGCCGGCAGTTGCTGGCCGCCTCGGTTCGTGCCGGCCAGCAGCGGTTCCCTCACCAGCGGGATGGAGGCATGGTCGCATGACGGTCACCGAGCTGCCGGGGACCACCGAGTCCCCGGCAGCCGGGCGGCGCGTCACCCCTACCGCCCGGCTCGTACTCCCCGCCGACGCCGACCGTAACCGCTGGCTCGACGCTCGCCGCGCTGGCATTGGCTCCTCCGATGTCCCTGCCATCCTCGGTGTCAACGACTACGCCACTCCCTTGCATGTCTACCTCGACAAGCTGGGTGAACTCTCCGACGACGCAGGTGAAGCCGCCCACTGGGGCAATGTCCTGGAAGAGCCTGTTGCCCGCGAGTGGGCGCGCCGCAACCGCAGTGTGGTCCGCCGCGTGGGCCTGGTCGCTCACCAGGATGAGTCGTGGCGCCGCGCCACATTGGACCGGCGTATCACGGAGTGCCCACTACCGGAGTCCCGCCGCGAAGCGTGCGCGTTGGAAGTTAAGACCCGGTCCGCGTTCAAGTCCGCCCAGTGGCACTCGGGGGCGCCTGACGATGTTCTCGCCCAGGTCCTGTGGCAGATGGCCGTCACCGGCTACGACCACATGCACTACGCGGTCCTGATCGGCGGCAATGACTACCGGCAGGGTGTCGTCCGCGCTGATCAGCATCGGCAGACGACTGCCGACGTCCTCACCGCCGTCGCGATTTTCTGGACCGGCAACGTCCTCGCTCGCGTCCGGCCGCCGCACAGCGGTACGCCGGCCCGGAACGTCGAGCTGTATCGGCGTCTGCACACCGAGCGAGTTGGCGTCGTGCACCTCGATCACCAACCGGACGCGCACAACGCGCTCCTCGACTACGAGACCGCCCGTCTGGAGGAGGCCGCCGCCCGCAAGCGCAAGGAGGTCGCACAGGCTGAACTCCTGCGGCTCCTGGGCGACGCGCAGGTCGCCGCGCTCGGCAACGGGAAGGCGTGGTCGATGGAGCCGACTGTCGGCCGTCCGAGCACCGACTACGGACGCCTCGCCGAGCGCTGGCCCGACGCCTACGCCGACTGCGTCACCACCAAGCCCGGCGAGCGTCTCGACATCGACAAGGCGTTCCGCCTCAAGCCTCAGAAGGAGTCCTGACCATGGGTCTGGCAGAGAATGCCGCCGCTCTGGCCGGTCGCACCGCAGAGGCCCACGCCGAACTCCCCGGCGTAGTCGGCCAGTACATCGAGCCGGACATCGATCCTGCCGACCTCACCCGCGACCCGGACAAGGTCGACGCCATCACTGCATGGATCCGGGTGATGGGCGACGTCCGGGCAATCGGCAAGAACCAGAGGTTCGATGGCGGCCGTGCTGGCAAGTTCATGTTCCGCGGCGTCGACGCAGTGCTGAACGCCTTCGGACCGATCTGCCGCAGGCACGGCGTTGCGGTCCTACCTACCCGCACCGACGCCGAGTACCGCGACATCTCAACCAGTAGCGGCGGCAAGATGCGCGAGTGCACGGTGACGGTCACCTATCGGATCTACGGTCCATCTGGGGACTTCATCGAGACGCAGACCATGGGCGAGGCCACCGACACCGGGAGCCGTTCCACACCGAAGGCCCAGTCGGTGGCCCTTCGGACGCTGATGCTGACCGGCGGCATGGTTCCCACTGAGGAGCGGGACGCTGACGCCGATCCATACGAGCGTGGCGAGGCGCCGATCCGCTCGGCTGCTTCGTACCTGGACGAGATCACCAACCCTGCCACCTCCGTGGGCCGGCTGCGGCAGATCCACCAGGAACTCCAGCAGACCCGGCAGGCGGCTGCGCTGGTTACCAACGAGGTCGGAGATGAAGAGCCGATCGGGCAGATGGTGATCCGGATCGGCAAGGAACGCGCTGCGGGCGACGCGCAATGAGCCTGCGATGCCAGTAGCAGGTGCGGTGCCGTGCCCATGGCAAGCAGGCACGGCCCGCCCCACCATCATCTCTCACCAGAAGGACTTCCATGACCTGGATCCGCGGGCCACGCTGCCCATTTGACCTCGAAACCACCGGAATCGACCCGGACAACGACCGGATCGTCACCGCCGCCGTCATTCACATCGACGGTTCAACCGTCACCCCTCGCACCTGGATGCTCGACCCCGGAGTCGAGATCCCCGAGGGTGCAACCGCCGTTCACGGCATCACCACTGCCCAGGCCCAGCAGGACGGCGCCGACGCTGCGCAGGGCGTCGAGGAGATCGCCACCGCCGTCGCCGAAGCCGTTACTGCGGGCATGCCCTTGGTCGGCCACAACCTCGCCTACGACCTCACCCTGCTGGACCGCGAGTGCCGGCGGTACGGGCTCGGTGGCCTGGAGGACATCTGCGGCCGTCCAGTCCGGCCGGTCATCGACACCCGGATCCTCGACCAGCACGTACTCCCCCGGCGCAAGCGGGTGTCTCCGACCCAGGGGGCACGGGTTCTCAAGACCGTGGCGCAGGTGTTCGGCGTGGCATGGGATGACGAGGCGGCGCACGGCTGCGAGTTCGACGCGATGGTGTCAGCTCGGGTTGCGTGGTGGATGGGCGAACTCGCCCACCGGACTCTGGAGGGTCTGCCGACATGGGTGCTGTCGGATCGGTACGCGAGGTTCGGTGAACTCCGGGGGCTGAACCTGGACGAGCTTCATGACCGGCAAGTTGCCTGGGCTGCCGAGCAGGCCGCTTCGCTCCAGGCGTGGTTTCGGTCGGCGCCGGCGGATCGCGGGGGCGACCCCGAGAAGGTTATCGACGGGTCCTGGCCGCTGCGCCCTTCGCCGATGGCGGTGACCGTGTGACCGGCCGCCCGTCGATGCACCCCGTCGAGCTGACCGAGCGGCAGACCGAAGTGCTCTCGCTCCTCGCCCAAGGCCTTGATCTACCGCAGATCGCCCGCCAGTTGCAGTTCTCCGTATACACAGCCCGGTCGCACCTGCGGGACCTCCTCCCCCGGCTAAAAGCCGCCAACGGAACGCATGCCGTCGCTATCGCCATCGGTCTCGGGATCCTCCCGTCCGACGTGGCCACCAAATCTTCAACTCTCATAGGAGTGAGCCATGTTCGGTAGGCGGAAGACCAACACCTCCCAGGCCACCATCGAGCGGCTCCGGGAACAGCGGGATTACCACCAGTCCCGCGCCGAAACCGCCCAGGCAGTCGTCGGCCGGATCGCCGGTAAGTTCACCGCTGGCCACGACCTGTGCTGGGCCGAGGTCGCCCGGCTCGCCCATCTCGACGACGCGCACGCCAACCTCCTGACCCGGCATGGCCGCCTGCTGCGGGCCATCGCCCAGGAGCGGTCCGAGAACGCCGTCCTGCGGTCCGGGCAGTCCCGGGACATCGAGGTCCGGGTGCTGAAGCGCCGTCTTGCCGACGAGAAGGCTCTCACCCTGCGGCTGAACGACGACGCGGAGCGGTCCAGGCGCGAGATCGAGGACCTGCAGCGCCGCATCGCCGAGCTCACGGCCGACCAGGAGCCGGCCGCCGCCGCGTGATCGCCGACATCGCTTGCCGCCTCGCGCGCGAACCCGGCTGGTACGCCCTCGCCGCTGCCCATCTGTTCGCGTGCGGGCTCGCCCTCACCACCCTCGCCCTCATCCCCAGGAGCAACGAATGACCGCCCTCCTCGAACACGCCGCACTCCCCGTCGGGGTCACCGGGCCCGTCGTCGTCGGACTCGACACCGCCATCGGCTCCTACGACTCCACCGGCACCGGCATCGCGTCCTCCAACGGCTGGTGCGACAGCGTTGGCTACCCCGACCGCCGCAACAGGAAGAGGACGTTCAGCAGCCTCCCCCATCCGCAGCGCCTCGCAGCGCTGACCGACCTCGCGAGCCGCATCGTCCTCGCCGTGGGCAAGCCCGACATGGTCGTGATGGAGACTCCCGCGCTGTCTCGGACCGGTGGCAGCAGCCATGAACGCGCTTGGCTGTGGTGGGAGGTGTACCGGCGTCTGACTAACTCCGAGATCCCCATCGGCCTCATGGATCCCAAGGGGCGGATGCTATACGCCACCGGGAAAGGCGCAGCCGCCAAGGCAGCGGTGGTTGACGCTGTCGCCCGCCGCTGGCCGGCGTGGGAGACCGCGGGGGACGACAACCTCGCCGACGCGATCGTTCTCATGGCCGCCGGCCGGGACTGGCTCGGCCATCCGATCGCCGACATGCCCAAGGCGCACCGGGTCGCGCTCGACAAGGTGGTCTGGCCGGACTGCAGGGCAGTCCGATGAGCACCACGTGGCGTGACGAAGCCCGCTGCCGCCAGACCGGTCCCGACTTCTTCTTCCTCCGCCACTACAAGCCGAACGACCACCGAGTCGTCGCAGCAAAGCAGACCTGCGAGCGCTGCCCGGTCCGGGTCGAATGTCTCACCGAGGCACTCGACAGCGAACGCACCACCGGCGTCACCAGCCATGACGGCATCTGGGGCGGCTACACCCCACGCGAGCGCGACGCCATGCGTACCGGACGCGCCGTCAGCAACCTCATTGCCACCCACGGCACCTACCAGGCATGGCTCTTCGGCTGCCGGTGCGACACCTGCACCCAAGCCGCCAGCGTCGGTACGGCGGATCCCCAGCCCGAAGCCGCGTGAACACCTTGGCAGCCCGGTGCACCCACTACATCGGTGCTGAGCGTCGCCACTGCCACAACGAGCAAGGTGTCCGCGCTTACCTCCCCGGCACCAGGTGCCCCCTCCACACCCCGGCCGCCGTCGCTGGACGCCCGGAACCACCCGAAGGCGAAGGCCCGCTCCCCGGCGCCTGGAGCACACCCAGCCCGCAATCCGCGTCCGCCCTCATCGACCACCGGGCCATCGCCTCCGGCAAGCGGCGCAGCAACCCCACCGACTACCAGGCCGCCCGCGCGGCCGTGAACAGGAGCAGCACGTGAGCGCCCCCATCACTCTCACTGGTCGGCTTGGTGCAGATCCGGAGCTGCGGTTCAGCAGCAACGGGACCGCAATCGCGCGGATCTCCATCGTCACCTCCCGCCGTGTGAAGAACGAGCAGACCGGCGAGTGGTCCGATGCGGACGTCACCTGGTGGGACTGCACCGCTTTCCGCGCCCTGGCAGAAAACGCCGTCGGCTCCCTCGGCAAGGGCATGGCGGTGGTCGCTGTCGGCCGGGCGGTACAGGAGAACTGGGAGGACAAGACCGGCGCCAAGCGCTCCAAGATCGCGGTGCGGCTGGACTCGATCGGCCCGGACCTCACCCGCGCCACGGCCCACGTCGAAAAGTCCAACTCGCAGGCTCAGGGCGGTCAGAAGCGGCCCTCCCGGCCGGTGCAGAACGACCCGTGGGCCTCGCCGACACCCACTCAGGATGGTTGGGAAGCGCCGCGGCACAACAGCGGCTCCGAAGAACAGCCCCCCTTCTAGATCATCTTCGCGACGGCTTCCCCAACGACGGCTGCTCCCACGCATACGACACCCCCACGCGCAGGCCGAACCACCGCCCCGACCACCCCGGCTAGGAGCACTGCACCGTGAGCAACGTCCACCGATTCCCGGCCCCCGACGAGGACGACGGAAGCTACATCGACCGTTCCGTCCCCGTCGACCTGGCCGCCGAACAAGCGGTGCTCAGCGCGTGCATGTACGACCCCACCAACGTCGGACGCGTCTCCTTCCTCGACCGGTCCGACTTCTACCGGGCAGGCCACCAGCTCGTCTGGGACCTCCTCCAGCAACAGGCCGCCGCCGGCCAGCCCACCCACCCGATCGCCCTGCACGCCGAGATTGAACGCCTCGGGCAACTGCGGCTCGTCGACGGCGGCTCCTACCTGTTCACCATCTGCCAGGCCCCGAACGTCTCGGCGGACTACTACGCCGCGATAGTGCAGGAGAAGGCCAGGCTGCGACGCAAGACCGAACTCGCCGTCCGCCTCAGTGTCGAGGCGCAGCGCGGATCCTCCCCGGAGCACCTCGACGACCTGATCCGGGAGCACCTCGAAGACGAGGTGAAGCGGGCGGGCGGCGGCGTCAAAGGAGCGGTCGAGTCGCTCCTCGCGGAGATGCTCGACACCACGGCGCTCGACAATATGCCGTCGCTGGAGTCGCTCGTCGGGGACCTGCTCCATCTGGACACTCTCGCCCGGATCATCGGCCCGTCGGGGCACATGAAGAGTTTCGTCACGATCGACATCGCCGGGCACGTCGGCACTGGGAAGCCGTGGCACGGCCGGCCGGTCCGGCAGGGAACGGTCGTGTACCTGGTCGCCGAGGGTGCTCGGGGAATCCGCAAGCGCGTCCGGGCGTGGGAGCGGCACCACGGGGTTCGCATGGACAACGTGCTGTTCCTGCCCCGGCCGGTACAGGCGATGGATCCGGAGTGGCTTGTGCTGATCGAGGCGTGTCGGCGTCTGGATCCGGTTTTGGTCGTCGTCGATACGCAAGCTCGGGTGTCCGTTGGTGTTGAGGAGAACTCGGCGAAGGAGCTCGGCTTGGTGGTTGACCGCATGGAACAGCTGCGGTCCGCAACTGGCGGCTGTGTTCTGCTCATTCACCACACCGGGCACCAGGGTGAGCATGGCCGCGGGTCGACGTCGGCGAAGGGTGCCCTGCAGTCGGAGCTCCACGTGTCGAAGAAGGGTGAGGCGCTCAGCACGGTCGTCACGGTCAAGACCGGAAAGCAGAAGGACGACGAGGAGGGGCCGGACATCGAGTTCGGGCTGCACATCGTCGACATCCCGGGCGAGACAAAGCCTGACGGCCGGCCCGTGACTTCAGTCGTTCTGGTCGAGCTGGACGGTTTCGGGCAGGCGGCGCGGCCTGTGCAGCCGGGCAGTGTCGAGTGGGTTGTGGCGGAGTTGGACCGGACTGGGGTGCCGCCTGAGTGGGGTGGGCGGCGGGTTGTGGCGCGGTGTGCGGAGCTGGGGATCCGGGCTCGGAAGGACAAGATCGAGGAGGCGATCCGGGTTCGCAAAAACCGGTCCGAAATGCCGGGTTTGCCCGTCCCCCCGAATGTCCCCCCAACGTCCCCCGCGATCTTGAACGAGAACGTCCCCCCAGCCCCGGGGGACCCCCACACAAAACCCCAGGTCAACCGTCCCCCCAACCAGCGGGGGGACACCGGGGGGACGCCCCTGAGGGCGGAACGTCCCCCCACCTCCCTCCTTAGGGAGGGGGGACGTCCCCCGGGGGACACCCCCTGCACCCGCTGCGGAAAACCCCTCCCCACCGACTGGCAAGCCCGCGGCTACGACACCCACATCATCTGCAACACCCACGGAGACGCCGCATGAACGCCGACACCTGCCCCCGCTGCCTCCACCGCGACAACCCACCCTGGGCCACCATCCAGACCCACTTCGGCACCAACTGCCGCTACCACTGCCCGAACTGCAGGCACACCTGGCACACCACCTGGGCCAGCCGGCCCGCCGAGGACTGGGACGAGTGGGAGCCGCGGACGGCATTCGGCTGACAGGTCATGACTGTCGCCCGCTGCGCTTGATGGTCATGACCGTGGCCGGTTCAGGCTGTTCGGCCACTCCTCGAATCCCGCCGCTCCCAAGGAGTTCGCGATGTCCCATCTGCTGCCTGCCGGTCTGACTGTCCGACAGTTGACGCCTGAGACGGCCCGCTATCAGTCCATGGGCGGCTTGGGCCCCACTCTCGCGACACGTTGCCCATCCGCGCTCCTGGCAAGCCGCCAGAGAGGCCGTGAGGCTGCGTCTCGTCTCGACCCCCGCCAGACCACACCGGCCCGCCAGAACAGGGCGCAGCGGTGAGCGCCTCCCGCGGGGCGGCCGACTGTATGCGCCGGGCCGAGGCGGCGGGGATCCCGGTCAAGCGCTTCGAGGCACGGCCGTGAGCGGGTCAGCTGGCGGGCCATTCGCCGGGATGGTCGATCCACCGGACCTGGTGGCGGTCGTCGGGGTTGATGTCGGGCCGGTATTCGTGGACGGCTTCGACCAGGTCTTGCTGGTTGGCGCAAGGCACCCAGATGGGGGTGGCGTCGGTCATGGCGATGCGGACGTGTCGGTGGTGGTCGTCGGGCATGAGGGGCGAGATTTCGACCAGGGGTTCGTCGCTGCTCATGGGTCCAGCGTCAGGCCGGGCGGCCCTGGGTGGCCAGTGCGCGGGCACGGGAATGGGCCGCTCGGCGCAGCGGGCCGGCGGCTTGCGGGACGGGGTAGGTCAATCCACGAAGTCGCCCTCACCCCGAGGGCCGAAGAACCTCAACTCAACCGCAGAGAACTGATGGTCGCTGGCGTTCACGTCGCATCGGACGCACCAGCCATCGTCGCCGGTAACGGGTCCATGCGGCCACTGGTCGCACTCCATGCACCACTCGCCCGTTCCGTGCGCGGCGAGGTGAGTCAGCACCTCAGCTCGGCGTGCGGCGGCTCGCTCGACGATTGCCACCTGCGCCCTCTCGATGAACGGCGCGAGGTGTTCCTCGTGCTCCCAGACTCGCAGAACAAGCCAACCTCGCGCCTCCAGGCCCACATTGACTTCCGCATCTCGGCGCCGTACCCGAGCCGATCGCTCGCCTTCCTTCGCATGGTCGGGGCACCCGTGCCAGTAGCAGCCGTCCACAAAGACGGCGACCTTGGCGTAGGGGGATTCCAGGTCCGCAGGGCTGATGGTCGCCGCAGTGGCATTGGTGAGCAATGCAGGGTCGAGTCCGCATCGGATCAGGTTGGTGATCTGCCGTTCGATGCGGCTGGTAGCGGGTGGCACGGACTCCTCCGATCAGCCGGAGGGCTTGCCGCCGGCGGTTCGCTTCTTGGGCTTGATGGACCTGACGGTGGGGGCTCGCTTGAGCGGGACGTCGTGTTCGCGGGCGATGCCTCGGATGGTCTCGTCGGACCACGGGAGGTGGTTGGCGAGGACCTTGGCGGTGACGTCGTGGGTCTTCATTTCGGTGGCGGTTGCGAGGCGGAGTGCGTCGCGTGCCGCGTCGGCTTCTTGCTGGGCTTTGTCGTAGTCGGCGATGGCTTGGGTGAGCTGCGCGCTGGGCGTGTAGTCGGTCATGTCCAGATGGTTGCACAAGTGGCTTGGCCATGGCCATGGGACGGTCTCCCCGTTGGGCACGGTAGGACACTCAAAGAACTTTGTCCAATTCGCTTGGACTACTTGCTTGGCCAAGTCGCTTGGTCTAGCGTCATTGGCGTCAGGCCAAGCGACTTGGCCAAGAACACCCAGGAGGCCATGATGCGGCACACGGCGAACGAGACCCAGCACCAGACCACCCTCCGCCTCATGGCCGCCATGGACCGCCGCCAGCCCGTCACCATCACCTACATCAAGGCCGACGGCACCGAGACGGTCCGCACGATCGAGATCTACAACTTCGAGGTCTCCAAGGCCGGGGACATCCTGCTGAAGGTCATGGACCGTGAGAGCCAGGACCGCCGCACCTTCCGCCTGGACCGCATCACGGCGTACACGGTTCACCGCAGCTCCTACGTCCTGGAGCGTCCGGCGGATGCCGCACCGGCGATCGAGAAGGCGTTCTGTGACGGCTGCTTCTACCTGTGTGACGCGGACGAGCTCGCCGCTGGCCCGTCGGGTGACCCGCACTGCTCGGACTGCCTGGCGACGTACGCCGAAACCTCGCTCTTCGCCTACTGACCCGCCCCGCCACCCGCCCGCACACCCCGCCACCTGGAGTCCGTGATGACCGAAGCCGAAGCCAAGGAACTGGTCCAGCAGCACCTCGCCGAGTTGGAGAGGCAGCGGCAGGAGCGGATCGCCGCTGCTCTCTCGGGGCCGGTGCACATCCGTAAGCGCATCGCCCGGAAGCGCGGCAACAGCTTCTACCGGGTGAAGTACAGCGCCAGCGAGAACGGCTCGCAGACCCTGTGCGGCGCACCGGCCGGCAATGACAGGACGTGGGCCGAGGCCCGGTTCGCGAAGCACCTGGCTGCCGTGACATGCAACGCCTGCAAGCAGATACGCACCACCAACCCGGCCGCCTGACCGGCCACCGTCTGGCCGGGGTTGCCGTGATGCCCCAGTAACTGGCCCACCAACTCGCCAGCGCACCTTCCGGAGGAGACACCGTGACCGACCAGCCCGAGCGGCCGGTTGAAGCCAGCTGCGACCGCTGCAAGCAGACCCGACCTCTGTTCCTCTACCAGCCCGACCACAACATGCACGCGATCCCCGTCCCGTGTGAGTGGTGCGACCGCGACACGCAGCCGCTGCTGTGCTCCCGCTGCTGGGGGGTTGAGCGGGAGCGGGAGTTGAACGCGCCGATGAGCGCCGACGAGCAGGCCGCGACCGAGTTCCTTCTGGGCCTGGCGGCGAACACCGGCCGTCTGATCAGGCAAGCCGAGGCCGACCGTGCGGAGTGCGAGGCCATCGCCGCCGTCAGCACGACCCGGGAGGACTGACCCATGGCCACTGGCCCGCGTAAGCCCTGGCGTGTCACTACCGTCAGCGCCGGCGTCCCGTCCGTGACCACGACCCGCCACACCAGCCGCGTGAACGCCTACCGGCACGTCACCGCCCAGCTGCGCACGGCAGCGCGGTCCGGCGTCACCGAGATCAAGGTCTACCGGCACGACCCACTGCTTCAGCAGTGGATGCCGGTCGAGACCCACCACCCGCAGCAGACCGCCGCCCGTATCGCCGCCCAGGAGAACTGACCAGTGACCGCGAAGCCGTCGGCTTACACCGAGTACACCGACTGCCCGACCTGCGGCAAGGCCGTCGCCGTCTACAACCCCCGCGGCGGCGACGGATCAATCCGTATCACCCACTGGCACAAGCGGCAGGACGAGGAGGGACGCGGCCGCTGGTGCCGCGCAGAGGTCGACTATGGCCGACCGCCCTACTCCGACCTCCGCCGTACCCGGCACGCCACTACCGCCCAGGAGGACTGACATGACCGCCACCGCCGAGATCGCTGCGGACCGTGCCGTGGAGGAGGCCGCCCGTGCTGAGCAGCGCCCGGCCTGTGCCTGCCACGAGCGTGGCCAGGACGGTGACGGCTGGGTTCGCTACCAGGCCCGCGACGGCGAGTTCATCGAGCTGCGCTGCCGTAACCACGAGGGGAATTGACCGATGACCGGCACCGTCTACGTCACCGCTGGCAGCGGCAGCTACCACACCGACCTCGCCTGTAAGGCCCTCGACACTGCCCGGCTGAACAGCCGCACCGGTAAGGTCCGCGTGATCCCGGCCGACGAAGCGACGGCGCAGCAGCGGCCTGCGTGCCTGGTGTGCACGGCGCCGGCCGCCACCGAGTGGGTCGTGACCAAGGCGAACCTGGGTGAGCTGTGGGAGTTGATCGGGCCCAGCAAGCCCTACTACAGCCTGAACGAGACGGCTGACCGTGCCGTGTGCGATGGCCTGACGATCCGGGAGCACAAGGGTCTGCCTCGTGTCGTGGCCAGGTTCGGCGACACCATCCGCCACGACCGTGGCCGCTACACCGTCCACCCCGCGACGGAGGACGTCCGATGACCGCCCCGCGCCGTATCCAGCGCCGTCGCACCGCTGGCTGGAGGGCACCCCTCGACGAACACGGACGCACACCGGTCTACGTCGGCCGGGGCACCAGGTGGGGCAACCCCTGGGCGGTCGTCCGCCAAGCCGACAGCCTCTACGGCATCCCGCCCGCCGAGTCGGGCAACCCGTGGCCCACCTACCATCTGGCCGCCGACGCGCGAGCGGAAGCCGTCCGCCTGTACCGGGCGTGGCTCGCCGAGCGGCCGCAACTGATTTCCACGACGCGCCGGGTTCTCGCCGGCCGGGACCTCATGTGCTGGTGTCCAGACCCGGAGCCGGGCCAGCCCGACCACTGCCACGCCGCGCACCTGTTGCGCCTGGCTAACCCCGAACTGGAGGACGCCCGATGACCGTCAAGGTTCCGAACATCGTCGACTGGTGCGAGGTCTGCGGCGAGCACTACTCGCTCTGGTGCCCCGGCTGCGCGGGATGCGCCTGCGCCGGTGGCTGCGACACCGACTGCCCGGAGCAGAAGCGATGAGCGACCAGCCGCTGACCCATGCCGAATTCGACGCGCGCGAAAGCCGCCTGCGGCTCGACATCGAGGACGCCCGCAAGGAGCTCAACCGTGCCCGGTCCCACTGGGACCGGCTCTGCGAGGAACTCCGCGAGCTCCGTTACGCCCGCCGCCAACAGCTGAAGGACGCCCGATGACCGACACCGCCGCCCCGCTCACCGACGAGCAGCTCGCCGACCGCATCGCCCGGGGCCTGCTCGCCGCCGCCTACTCCTGCGACGGCACCGACTGCCGAGACACTGAGGAGGAATGCGAGGCCGCGCACCCGGTTCGTCAGCCCGAGCCGTGGCGGTATGTCGTACGGATCGAGGGCAGCCCGGAAGGGATCGCCGCCGCTGCGCTCGCCGTGGCCCAGCCCGAGTTGGACCGGCTCCGCGCCCAGGTCACCGCTGCGTACGCGTTCGCCGACGAGATGGCCGACTACTGCTCCCGTAACGGCATTGCCGCTGTCTACGCCAAGCGGCTCCGCGAGCGCCTCGACGCCGCCGGTTCCGCGCCGACCGCCTGAACCCCTCCGTCGTGCGGCCCGGTGCTTGCCGCCGCCGGGCCGCACGGCACCACCCCACTCAGCCCGAGGAACCTGCCATGGATCCGCTGATTGTCCGCTGGGACCGCACCGTCATCCACCGCAACCCGGCCGACCCTGACGACCCGACGATCGTCTGCTGCCTCACCGAGGACGGCCAGCCCGTCGCCCTCCTGCTCAACGACGAGCACCGCGAGGCCCTCGGCCTCCAGCTCGTCGACCCCGACCCCGCCAACTGAGCAAGGAACACAGTGGCCGACGAGATCGACCGCAACGCCGCCCAGCCCACCACCTGATCGGAGAAAGGGAAACCACGCCGTGAGGAAGTCCACGATCGGCCGTCGCACCGCCGCACACCGACCTGCCGCCAGGCGCCGCCGCTTCCGCCACGACGACCTCGTCGCAGTCGACCTGTTCTCCGGATTCGGAGGCCTGACCCGCGGCATCGAGATGGCCGGATTCACCACGATCATGGCCGCCAACCACAACGCCTACAAGGTCGAGGTGCACGAGGCGAACCACCCCGACGCCGAGCACTGGATCGCCGACCTGGTCGACCCCGAAGCAGCGGACTACCACTCCGCCCGCGACCTGCCCGCAGCTGACCTCCTCGTCGCCGGCGTCTCCTGCGTCAACCACTCGAAGGCGAACACGATCAAGGCCTACGAGCAGGGCCTGGCGCTGTTCGAGCTCGAAGACCCGGACTACGAGGCGCGGGTCACCCGGTCCGAGCGCGACCGGGCCACCGCGAACTGCGTGTTGCACTACGCCGCCCAGCACCACCCGCGGCTGATCCTCGTCGAGTGCACCACCGAACTCACCTCTTGGGGCCCCGCGATACCCGGTCGCCCGAAGGTCGGAGACGGCTCCACCTACCGGTGGTGGCTCAAGCAGTTCGACCTGCTTGGCTACAGGCACCAGGTGCTCTACCTGAACTCGATGTTCTTCGGCGTGCCGCAGTCCCGGAACCGCGCCTACTGGGCGTTTTGGGACAAGTCCCTGCCCACCCCCGACCTCGACCACCGGCCCGTGACGCACTGCCACGCCTGCGACAAGGACGTGGAGGCGGTGTGGTCCTGGCGGACCGGTGTGCCGCCGACCGGAACGGTGAGCTATGGCCTGCAGTACGACTACCGCTGCCCGCGCTGCCACCGCGAAGTCGTTCCGCCGATGACGCCTTCGCTGGTCGCCCTCGACCTGACCGACCTGGGCACCCGCATCGGCGACAAGCCCGTCAAGACGTTCAAGGACGGCTGGGTCGGGCCGCTCGCCCGCACCACGATGGCCCGCGCCGAGCGGTGCCGCCAGCGCTTCGGCGAGTTCCCCGCTGTGCTGATGCCGGCCAAGGCCGTGCACGGCAGCGAAAGGCATCCGTGGCAGCCGATGGCGACGCAGACCAGCCAGCAGGAGACGGCGCTCGTCTCCACCGGCGCGGTGATCGCCGAGCACCGGCACAACGGCGACGGGCAGCACTTCACCCGGCCGATGGACACGGTCACCACGACCCATGAGAAGGCTCTGCTGCTCGCGGTCGACAACTTCCAGGGCGCGCCCCGCGGCGTCCACGATGCCCTGCCGACGCAGGGCGGTTCGGAGACCATGGCGATGCTGTCCACAGGGGTGCTGCCGTTCCGCAAGAACACCACGCCGACGGTGCACGGCGAGTCGATGCCGACCGTCACGTCCGATCAGATCCCGGGCCTGCTCACCGCCGCGGGCGTCGTCCAGCAGAACCAGCCTCCGCTGCTCATGGGCGAGTGGCGGGCCGCGCTTGCCGAACTGCGGCTAGAGGAGTGCTACTTCCGCATGATGCGGGAGTACGAGATCGGCCGCGGCTGCGGCTTCGACGTCAACTTCCCCGGCTACGAGGGTTCGTACGTCGTGTGGGGTAGCGCCCGCGACCAGGTCGACGGATTCGGGAACGCCGTATCTCCTCAGGTCGGGGCCTGGATCGGGGCCCGCCTGCGCTCCATCCTCCACGGCGCCTGACGGGTCGCCTGACGCCTACACACGGCCGCCGTACCCCGCGGCGGCCCCAACCCTGGAGAACCCGATGACCGATCTGAGGCGACCCACTGCTGGCGGCTGTATCCGAATCAGCCCTACTGGCCGCGGCGACTACACCGTCAAGGCGCTGCCTCTCGAAGACCCGCTGGAGGGTGCGACCGATGGCGAACGCGCCTTCTACCTCGCCAACTACCAAGGGGTGCCGCTGGCCGAGTTGCTGCGCCGTCTGCGGTTGGCCGAGTGGAACGCCGCTGAGTACAGGCAGCGGGTCGAGCAGTTGGAGGAGCAGTCGAGGCGCATGCCGTCACTGGCCCTCATCCACGAGATGGACGCCCGGCACCGGCGTGTCCGCGCGCTGCTGGATCGGCCGGGTCGCGTTTCCAGAGCCGAGCTGCTGGCCGCCCTCAGTACCCCGACAACCGACGAAAGCTGACACCCTCCGCACTACTGCAAGGACGGCGCCATGGACCCCACTCGCGAGCCCCTGTGGCACGGCTACACCTACCGCGACATCGACCGCATCTCCCGGCTGGTCATCACCATGGACCCGTACCGCACCGACCTCGGCTCGGCCACCCATGAGCGCTGCGACGCTGTCCAGTTCGCGCTCATCGAGTACCTCGCCACCTGCGAACGGCGGCCCTCCCAGAAGGAGCTTCTGGCGCTCGGACGCAATGCGTCCCACCAGCATGTCCGCCTGGAGATGCACGCCCACGGCATGCAGCGCAGTGAGCACGGCGGTGGCGTGCTGCCCGGCTTCCAGCGCTACTGGCAGGCGTCTGGGCGTGTCCCGATGGATGAGCGGGTGACCGAGCGGATCGCGGTCTGGCAGATATGGCCGCGTCTGACGCTGGCGCAGCAGCGGGCGGTGATGGCGCTCGCTCTCACGGAGGACCATCAGGCTGCCGCGCGGACGCTCGGCGTTCCGCTGGGTAACTACTCGTCGCTGCTGCGGTCCGGCCGAAGGCGGGCTCTCGCGCTGTGGCACGAGCATGAGACGCCGCGCCGGCTTCCGCGTGACAAGCGGGTCCTGAACCGGGCGCCCGTCGACTCCACCGGTAAGCGCCGCCTGACCGAGGCCGAGGTTGATGCTCTGCGTGACCGGCGCGCGGCTGGGGCGACGCTGGCCCAACTCGCGGTGGAGGTCGGCTATTCGAAGAACGGTTTGTGCAATCTGCTGCGCGGCAAACGACGCGCGGCCCCGGACGGTCCGACGCAGTCGGCCGCCTGATGCTACCGGCCTGCCGCGGCTGTGCGGCGGCCACCAACCCCGAGGAGCACCGGCCCGACGGCCGTGACGTCCGCCCGAACTGCTGGGCCGTCGGTCACCGATAGGCGACGCTCAGCCCGCGGAGCCTGTGCCTTTTGAACCTGCCCGATGCCGCTGAGTCTCCGTCCTTGCCGCCACCCCTCGGCGGGTGATCACACAGACCGCTATCACCCCGGCCGAGATGTAGGCAGCGGCCTTGGACTCCACGCCGAAGCCCAGGAACAGGACGACATCGGTTGCGAGGCCCACGACCGTAAATAGCAGTACGAACAGCAGGTTCTTGATCACCTGCCGAACCATATCTGCGCGACCCCTGGCGTAGCGAACGCATTGGCCAGCTGAGCAGCTGACCTTGAGCCGCCTCGCTCTACCAACTGGCCGTCTGCTGGCCGCCGCGATCCTGCGGCGGCCACCAGCAACGTCCAACATGCAACCCCGAGGAGAGACCATGAACCCAGCCGCCACTCTTGTCCTCGCTGCTGGCAAGCTGCGCCTGGCAGCCGAGAACGCCAATCGACTTCACCCGGCCCCATGGAAGGTCGACGGCCGGGTGGTGCGATCGGCCAGGGACTACATCGTCGTAGATCGCAGCACGGCTGGGCGTGACGGCGACTTGGATATTGCGCTCGTCGCGATGATGCACCCTGGCGCCGCGTTGGCGTTTGCTGACTGGCTGGAGGACGCGGCCGAGGGCGATGCCTGCGGCGAGGTCAACCCATACGCCGTCGCGGTGGCCCAGCAGATCCTCGGCCGCGAAGGGAGCCGGTCGTGATGCGCTGGCTGGTGCTTGCCGCGGTGGCCGTGCCGGCGTGGGTGCTCTCGGTCGTGTGGCTGGCGGCGATCTGCCGCAGCAACCGGAACTCCGACGAGACCGCGGCCGAACGTTCCGCTATCGAGGCCGAGTTCTTCACGGGCACTGCCGGGCCCGATCAGCCGCCCGGCAACGCCTACCCCCGCCTGATCGCCGCCCTGGAGCGGCAGTTCGAGAGGAGCGAGCCGTGACCATCCAGCATGATGCTGCGCTGCGCGCCATGCTCCGGGCTGCGGACCGGCACCGGATCCCGGTGAACGTCCGACAGGTGGGGCTACTTCTCGCCGCTGCCGCCGAGCACCTCCAGGTCGATCCGTCCACGCAGGCCGAGGCCCCTTGCGCTCCGCAGTCCGGCTGGGTTCCGGCCGAGCGGACGGCGGCTGCCCTGCGGTCGCTGGTAGCCGGCGGCTGGCCGCTGACCTACCTCGCACCGCGTGCCGGGAAGACCGTGGCCGAGTTGAGCGCGTTGATGCGGCGTCGCCCGCATGTGACGGCCCGTACGGAGGCGGCTGTGTTGGCGCTGGAGGCGGCGCTGCGCGGTGTGGATCCGGTGGAGGCTGGCGTGCCGGTGCTGGCGGCGCGGAAGGCGCGGAACTGGGCACAGCGCGAGGGTTGGGGTCGCCAGGACGGGGAGCGTGCGGTGTGAGCTGCCCGGACGACTACCTCGATGCCCTGTGGGACAGCGACCTCGACCTCGACGAGCCGCCCATAAACAACGAGCCGGTGGATTCCCGCCGGCACTTGCACCGCCGTGGCCGGTGGATGCCGATCGATGTCGGCCCCGCGATCGACGACTACCAACCGCACCAACTATCCAGCAACAAGGAGGAAGCCATGACCAAGCAAGAGTTCGACGAGTCCCGCTGCGCCGCGGTCGCCGGCCTGCACCACTGCGGCAACCCGGAGCAGGACCACCTGATCGACGAGATCCAGCACCCGGAGTCGACCGAGGCGCTGTACGAGCTGCCGGCCAGACCCGCACGGCAGGCCAAGTGAACCACCAGCCCGCCCGGGTCCGCCGGGCGGGCATGACGCCCGACCCCACGGTCGCTGGCGTCCGGCACAGCGCCAGCCCGGCTCGGGATCCGTCTGGCGACGCGGCGTTCATGGCATCGATAAGGGGTATCGAACCTTCAGTCGATGTCTGGGGGATCGTTGTCTACCACTACCTACATCAGTGCCTTGTCCGCGGCAGTGTCTCTCGGCGGAGCGGCGCTGACCTGGCGGAATACCCGCGGGGTAAAGCTTCACACTGGCTTCGAGCTGGCCCGCTCGCTGTATAGCACCTTGGTGTCCCCTCAGATTAGCGATGCTCGGGATGCTCTGGAGTTCTACAGGCGGGCAGAAGAGCGTGACCTCGCGCGGACCGAAGTCGTGCTGCCGAACTACTTCGCGATTCTGTGGTGCTTCGAAGCGATCCTGATCGGTCGTCGGAGTCTGATCGGCCAGCGGAGGCTTAACGGTACCGGGCCAGCTGTCGAATACCTCGATGAAGCGATCGGCTGGCACCTGAAGCTGTGGGTCGAACGCTGGCCGGAGGTACGGGGCCAGGTCAAAGAGCACATCGCGGACCTCGAAGATCAGCACTCGCTCAGAAGCCTCGTCGAGTTGGCAAGCGCGGTGCTCGGGGAGACACGTGAGGTCCGTGCTCTGCGCGGCGAGTTGTCGGCGTAGCCGCTTGCAAGCCAGCACGATGGCTAGGGCTCAGACGCGCCGCGGCAAGCTCCTCACCCCAGCCGGCGGGCGGCCGTGTCACCGCGCGGCTCGGGTGGCGGGTGCCGGTTGGTGTGGGACGAGACCTCGCTGGATGCGGTCGTGCGGCCGGTCGACCTGGCCGAGTGGGAGCAGCAGTACAGGGAGTGGGTCAGATAGCTCTCCTCGCGAGCCGGGCTTTCGCCAACGGTGGTCCTTGATGGCCACCTGCAGGCGCGAAGGAGTTCCAGACGGCCCAGGCACCCGACTAGTGCTGGCACATGCCGCCCTCTCCCCCGTCTCCCGCGTATCACAGATCACATGACTTTGACTCAGAAATGCGGCAGCGGGCGGCAATCGAGCTTCGGCATCCGGCGCGGTCCATAAACTGACCTTGCGCTGGGCGATGGCTCTGGAGAACGCCTGGCTGTCTTCCACTGGCGGCGTGACCCCCTAAGGTCGCTCCGGATGCGGCCCGCGCCGCGCTGTGGAGGACAGCATGGCCAAGCACCGTGGTCCTGCTCATCGCTGGGGAGGCCCCGACCCCAGGCACGTGTGGTTGTTGATCCAGATCGTGTTCTGGATCTTCAAGCAGGACTGAGTCCTGCCACACGTGAACCAGTAGGTCGGGACCTCGTCACGACGGCCGCCTCTCGTTTCCGCAGCAGGGGACAGGGGCGGCCTTCGTCATCTCCGCGCGAAGCGGAGACATCTCAGCAATCACGAAAGCTAACGCCCTTAGCATCCAGTGTAGCGTCCGGCTGCTAACGGCATCTGGCCGTGCCACGGTACCAATAGGCACAAGTACTTGTGTCACTCTCCACCACTAAAAAGGGGAAGGGCGCCACCTTTAGCCCGACCCGGTTGACACGCCATTAGCACCACGTGTATAGGCTTTGCACACAGCCAGGAACTGTGCGCTAAGCCCCGAAGAACAGACACGCAGCCGCTCCAGCAAGCGTCGTGACCAGGCAAAACGCTCCGACCACCGGCCAAATTTGGTAGGTGGTCAACCGCGGCACCAGCGGCCAATCCAGCGCTAGCCTCGATCTTGCATGACGGCTCGTCAGCTTTGCTGGCGGGCCGTTTCTGCTTGTCCGGGCGTGCTGTTTGTGCCTGTGGGTATGGCGAGGGCCCGGCTGTCGCGCGGGTGGGCGCCGGGTTCCACGGCTCCGGGGGTGGTCGGCTGCTCGTCA
>NZ_JBSFJU010000045.1:0-65001 GCF_053598215.1 Kitasatospora sp. NPDC001175
CACCACCACCACCACAACCACCCCACGCACCCCCCACGAAGAAATCATCGCCGGCATCATCACCGACCTCCTCCAACTCCCCACCATCAACACCACCGACAACTTCTTCGACCTCGGCGGACACTCCCTCCTCGCCACCCGCCTCATCACCCGCATCAACACCACCCTCAACACCAACCTCACCATCCGCGACCTCTTCGACAACCCCACCACCACCCAACTCGCCCACCTCACCCAGAGCGGCGGGACCAAGGACCCGTTCGACGTGCTGTTGCCGCTACGGCCCACCGGGGACAAGTCACCACTGTTCTGCATCCATCCGGGGCTGGGCTTCGGCTGGCCCTACTCGGCGCTGCTCAGCAACATCGGCAAGGACCGTCCGCTGTACGCCATCCAGGCACGCAGCCTCGGTACCCCGGGGCTGCGGCCGGCGAGTGTCGAGGACATGGCCCGGGACTACATCGAGCAGATGCGAAGCGTCCAGCCGACCGGCCCGTACCACGTGCTCGGCTGGTCCTTCGGCGGGCTGGTGACGCACACGGTCGCCGTGGAACTCCAACAGCAGGGCGAGGAGGTCGAGTTCGTCGCGATCCTCGACACCTACCCGGGTGAGGAATACGCCTTCGGCACCGTGGAGGTGACCGAGAACGAGGCGCTGGCACTGCTGTTGGACGACTTCGGCTTGCGGGTCGAGGAGGCGGACCTGCCGTCCCTCGACCGGGACCGGTTCGCCGAGATCATGCACAGCCAGGTCGAGGCGGTCCAGTTCCTGCGGCTCGACCAGGTGCGCAACCTGGTCGACACCTGGGTCCACAACGTCGATCTGCTGCGCCAGTTCAGGCCCGGCACGTTCAAGGGGAACGCGCTGCTGTTCACGGCCACGACGGGGCGTACCGAGGCCTCGCCGAGCCGGGACAGCTGGGACCGGTACGTCGACGGCGTGGTCTACAAGGTCGATGTCGCCTGCAGCCACGGCGAGATGATGCAGCCCGGCCCGGCCGCCGAGATCGGACGCGTCATCTCCGCCGCCCTGGATTCCCGCTCCGAGTAGGCCCACCGGCCGGAGCTCGTAGCGGTGATTCCCGCCGCGGTGCCGGGTCGACCACCCGGTACCGCGGCCGTCCGTTCACACCGCACACCAGCTTGAAAGAGAGAATCCGGTGTCCAATCCGAACTCCCTGGTGGACTCCACGAGGGACCAGAGCGACCCAGCACCGACAGGGAACGACGACGCCGCGGGCTTCTCGCCCCGGCGCTGGCTGGTGCTGGCCGTACTGTGCCTGGTCGTGACCATCGTCGAGGTGGACGCGACCGTCGTCAACATCGCATTGCCATCCCTGGCGGTCGACCTGTCGGCGTCCGCGAGCGATCTCGCCTGGGTCAACGACTCGTACATCCTGACGTTCGCGGCGTTGATGCTGATCGGCGGTCGGCTGGGTGACCAGTTCGGGCACAAGAGACTGCTGATCGCGTGCCTGGCCCTGTTCGGCGTGTCGTCCGTGCTGTGCATGACGGCGACCAGCACGGCGCAGCTGGTGGCCTGGCGGGCGATGCTCGGTGTGGGCGGGGCAGGCATTCTGCCCGCGTCCCTGGCGCTGGTGACGGTCAGCTTCCCCAAGGGCGAACTGGGCAAGGCGATCGGCGTGCTGAGCGCGATGACGGTGCTGGGTCTTCCGCTCGGACCGGTACTGGGCGGGTACCTGCTGAACCATTTCTGGTGGGGTTCGGTCTTCCTGATCAACATCCCGCTGGTGGTGGTCTCGTCGGTGGCCGCGCAGTTGCTGATCAAGCACCGGGCGCCGGAGACGGCGCCTGGGGGCCTGGACCTGCCTGGCGTGCTGCTGTCCACCGTCGGAACGGGCGGGCTGCTGTTCTCCGCGATCGAGGGGCCGCACCGGGGTTGGACGTCGGTGCCGACGGTGGGCGCGGGCGTGGCGGGTGTGCTGCTGCTCGCGGTGTTCGTGCTGTCGCAGCGGAAGGCGAAGGCCCCGGTGCTGGACCTGCGGCTGCTGCGGCTGCGGGTGTTCGTGGTGGGGTCGCTGGCGACGTCGCTGAGCTTCTTCGTGTTCAGCGGCATCATGTTCGTGCTGACCCAGTACCTGCAGGGTGTGCTGGGCTACCAGCCGCTGAACGCCGGGCTCGGGCTGGTGCCTCTGGCCGTGCTGTTCACGGCGTCGAGCGTGCTGGCCGGGCCGCTGGCCGCGCGGATCGGCAGCCGGGCGGTGATCGCGATCGGGTTGGTGCTGGTCGGGGTGGGCATGCTCGCACTGGTCACGGCAGATGCCTCGTCCTCGTACACGATCATCGGGGTGAGCCTCGGGTTCACCGGGTTCGGGGCCGGGCTGAACGTGGGACAGGCGATCGCGGCGAGTCTGAGCGCGGTGCCGAAGGAGCTGGCCGGAGTGGCGAGCGGCGCGAGTCACTGGGTGCGGCAGAGCTCCGGTGCACTGGGGATCGCCATCCTCGGCAGTGTGCTCGCGTCGGTCTACTCGGACCGGTTGTCCTCGCATCTGAGTGGGCTGCCGGGCGAGTCGGCGGACAAGGTGCGCGACTCGGTGGGGGCGGTCAAGGCCGTCGCCGGCGGGCTCGGTACCGATCGGGCCAGCGATCTGGTGCGGTCGGCCGGGTCTGCGTTCACCGGCGGTATGCACCTGGCGATGGTCGTGGGCGCGGTGCTCAGCTTCGTCAGTGCGGTGGTGGTGTTCGCGCTGCTGCCGAAGGGCAACCTGGCCAACGGCGGAGAGGGCGAGGGGATCGGCTGATCCGAGCCGCGCCGGCCGTGCGCCCCGGTGCGGTGGTCACCGCGCCGGGGGCGTTCGGCATTGCTCCTGCCGATAGCCTCATCCGCGCTGGTGGGGGCCGATGTTCAACGGCTGGCTGGACGTCGACCGGGTGAAGGAAGCCTTGAACACGCTCTCCCCGGGCGCAACCGGCCACGAGCCGCGCTAGCCCCCGGTCGACGGACGCCGCGCTCCCGGCGTCACCGAACGCGCCTCGGCCGGCCGAGCGCTGCCACGAGCAGCGTGCGGCCGGCCGAGCGCGTTCTCAGGCGGCCGCAGCCGGGCGGGGGAAGCCGTCGAGGCCCGCCGGGTCGTGGCCCAGACCGGCGGGTGCCACCCAGTCGAAGGCGCGGAAGACCGCCGGCCCCAGGCCGAGCCCCTCGGCGGCCTGCTCGCGCAGCCGGTTGGACGTGAACCCGCCGATGACGTTCATCTGGGCGTCCCGGTAGAGCCGTTCGACCTCGTGACCGTGGGTCACGCCGGTCGCGCCGTGGATCTGCACGGCCCGGGCGGCGACCTCTACGGCCATCTCGGTGGCGTAGATCTTGAGCATCGCGATCAGGTCCCGCGCGGACCGGCCGGCGGCGCGCTCGCACGCCGCCCGGCGGGCCAGCAGCCTGGTGGCGTCGATCTGCGCACGGGACTGGGCGAGTTGGGCCTGTACCCCCTCCATGTGCGCCAGCGGACGGCCGAACGAGACCCGCTCCAGGGCGTGCCGCGTGGCGGCGGCCAGGGCCGACTCCGCGACGCCGATCGCGGCGAAGGAGTTCTTCAGCCACCCCCACGCCATCGTCTCGGCGAGCTCCTCGATCGGCACCGGCACCAGGTCGGTGGGCGCGATGTGGGCGTCGTCGAGGACGAGGCCGCCCCAGGGCATGCCGCGCAGCCCCATGCGCGGGATCTCGTAGCGGCTGACGCCCGGCTGGTGGAGGTCCACGAAGGCGAGGCACCAGGCGGGGCCGTCGTCCCCGGCGAGTCGCTCCCGGCGGGCGAGCACCACGGCCAGATCGGCGTTGGGCGCGTTGGTGATCCTGGACTTCTCGCCGCGGATGACGAACCCACCGCCCGGGCCGGCGGCACGCACCGTGGTGCGGATGGTGCCGGAGTCGCTGCCCGCGGTCGTCTCGGCCACGGCGAAGCAGGCCAGCCGCTCGCCGGAGAGCAGCGGCCGGATCAGCCGATCGTGCGTCCGGGGATCGGCGTAGGCGGAGATCAGCTTGACGCACAGCAGCGCGGACACGGTCGCCGACCAGTAGGTGCCGGGGCAGGCCCGGGCGAGGGCCTCCATGGCCGCGGTCTGGGTGAGCGGATCCGCTCCGAGGCCGCCGATCTCCCGCGGTGAGAACAGCCGCAGGTAGCCGCTGTCGACCAGGTCCTTCCAGTTCTGGCTCGGTATTCGGGCCGTCGCGTCGGTCTCGGCGGCTCGCACCGCGATACCGGAGAAGTCGAACGCGGTGACGGTCGTGTGACGTCCGTTCATGTCGGTCTCCCCTTCACACTCAGCCGAGTTCCAGCACGGATGCCGCGATCACCGGGTGCAGCACGTCGACGCCGCCGGTCTCGGCGAAGAACAGCGCGTCGCGGTGCGTCCGTTCGATGAGCCGGTCGCCGGTGGCGGACGGCGGCCCGGCCAGGCGCGCCGCTCCCTCGGTGACCGCGCGGGCGGCGGACGCCACGAAGAGCCGGACGGCGGCCGCGTCGGCGAGCGAGGGACGCCCGGCGTCGAACTGGGCCGCCGCCCGGTACAGCAGCCCGGCGGCCAGCTCGCACTGGGTGGCCAGGTCCGCCAGGGCGAAGCGCGCGGACTGGGAGTGGGTCAGCGGCCGGCCGAAGAGCCGGCGGTCCCGGGCGCCGTCGAGGGCGTCCCGGGTCAGGGCGCGCAGCAGACCGAGCCAGGGCGCACTGGTGAAGACCCAGTCCAGCGCCGCCAGCAGCGGCTCCACCTCGTCCGGGGCGCCGCCGACCGTGCCCAGCACGGCCTCCTGCGGGAGCGCGCAGTCGTCCAGGACGAGGCGGCCCCAGCTGCAGGTGGGCATCGCCTCCGGGCCGGCCTCGGCGATCCGCAGGCCGGGCGTGGTGGCGTCCACCAGGAACGCCGTCCGGCCACCGTGGTGCCCGGCGACGACCAGGAAGTGGTGGGCCACCGGGGCACCGACGACCAGGTCGAGGTCGCCGCCGAGCACCCAGCCGCCGCTTCCGTCACCGGCGGGCCGGGCCGCCACGGCGGGGTCGGCGGCGGCGCCCCGGGTCTGGTGCAGCGACACCGAGCCCAGCCACTCGCCCGAGGCCATCCGGGGCAAGTAGCGCTCGCGCTGCCCGGCGCTGCCGAACGCCCGGATCGGCACGGTGGCGAGCACCGAGTGCGCGCCGACCGCGAGGGCGAACCCGGGATCGCGGGCTCCCTCGCCCAGCCCTTCCAGGAGGGCGCAGGTCTGGGCGGCGGACAGGCCTGTGCCGCCGAGCGCGCGCGGTACCAGCGGCCCGGCGAGGCCGGGCCCGGGGCGGTCGGCGGCCAGCTCGGCGAAGAGTGCGTGGTCCCAACGGCCGGCGCGGTCGCGGCCGGCCGCGGTGGGCCGCACCACCCGCTCCGCGAGGCTGCGGGCACGCTCGGCCCAGGCCGGCTCGAAGCCGTCCGGGCCGTGGTCGGTCGGAGAATTCGGAAAAACCATTCAGATCCCCTTCTCTCCTTTTTCCGGGGCTCGATTCCCAGGAATTCTCGAACACCGTAGCGAGCTCTGCGCTGATTGCCGACCGACTGGCCCGAAAATTGTCCGCGCGCAACAATCCATGGCCCGTGCAGCACAGTCAACTACCTTTCAGGCACAGGTCATTGCCGAGACACAACGGTCCCTGACAGTCCCTGACAAAGCCCTGACGAAGAAATCATTGCACCTCCGCCGGTGAATCACCCAGCATGTTTCTCAGCGGGAAAAAGGAACCCGACTCCGGGAAACGGAGGGAACGCCATGTCAGTAACAGAGCACCAGAGCGCCCTGCCCCAGCCACTGCCCCGCCTGTCCGACGCGACCCTGCGGGACTCCGCGCACATGGCCGGCGTGGAGTTCGGCCCCAGGGACGCCGCCCGCATCGCGAAGCTGTTGGTGCGCACCGGGGTGGAACTGGTCGAGGTGGGGATGATCTCCGGCCTCTCGTCCAAGGACGCCGACCTGATCACCGCCACCCACGAGGCGATCGGCCCGGAGCGCAGCATGTCCCTGGTCATGGTCCGTGACCGCCACCAGGTCGCGAAGGCCCTGGACGAGGCCAAGCGGCTGGGCGTCCGGTACGTCATGTTCTCGATCCCGACGTCCGAGCAGCACGCGAAGCTCAAACTCGGCTCGCCGAGTCTCAAGTACCTCAACGCGCTGGCCCGTACCGCCATCGGCCTGGCCAAGGACCACGGCTTCCACGTCACGTTCAGCGGCGAGGACGGCGCCCGCACCCCGAAGAGGCGGCTCGTCCCCTACGTCACGGCGGGCTTCGCGGCCGGCGCCGACCGCTTCCGGCTCGCGGAGACCGTCGCCTGTCTGTCGCCCTGGCAGATGGAGGAGGTGATCGGGAACCTCACCGCGATCGACGGGTCCGAGATCGAGATCCACTCACACAACATGCTGGGCATGGCGGTAGCCAACTCGCTGGCCGCCTACCGGGCCGGCGCGGCCTGGATCTCCGCCACGGTCGGCGGCATCGGCGAGCGCGGCGGCAACGCCCCGCTGGCCGAACTGCTCACCTCGCTGCGCGTCGTCTACGGCGACACCCGCTTCGACCTGACCCACCTCACCGAGCTGAGCCGGCTCGCCCTGCACGGGGCGCAGCTCGGCGATGCCTTCCAGTCCGGCCCCACCACCCCGCACGCCTTCGCCTACGAGCTGCCCGGCCAGCTCAGCCACCCGGAGGCCTACGAGACCCTGCCCGCCGAAGTCGTCGGGAACAGCCGGGAGTTGCGCGTGCGTACCCGCCTGACGCCCGCCCTCGTCGGCTGGGCCCTCGACGATTCGGGCATCGAGGTCGACGTCGACGCCTTCACCGACTGGCTGACCGCGCGCCAGGAGAGCGGCGGACGCCTGCTCGACCGGGACGCCGTCCGCAAGGCCGCCGTCGACTTCCAGTCCCGCTGATCCGGTGCCCCCGCAGACCTGGCCGCCCGAACGACCGCCGCCCCCCGAACCGCCCGCACGTCAACCCGCCGACACCCCAACCGGAAACCCTGGAGGACACCCGTGCCCACCGACACGCTCACCGGTTCCTGCCCCGAGTGCGAGACCGATCTGACCACCCCGCCCATGGTGCAGGGCGAGACCCTCTCCTGCCCCGAGTGCATGCTGACGCTCCGGGTGGACGACGTCCGAGGCGGAGAGCTCTCGCTCCAGATGGTCGAGGTCCAGCTCCGCGACTGGGGCCAGTGATCCCATGGACCGGACCATCGCCATCATCGCGGACCGGATCGGCTGGGAGGAGCGCCGGCTGATCGACGTCGCCCCGGGCCTGGGGCTGCGCATCGACTGGGTCAACGACGAGTCGCTCTGCCTCGGCCACCCCGAGCAGGCGCCGCTCAACGGCTACGACGCCGTCCTCGTCCGCAGCCGCAGCTACACCCGGGGCGGCCTGGTCGCCACCCTCGCGGAGGCGGCGCGGATACCCACCTTGAACTCGGCCTCGGCCATCCGCGTCTGCGAGAACAAGCTGTCCCTGCGCGCGGTGCTGCGCAGCGCGGGTGTGCCGGTGCCCGACTTCCGGCTCGTCCTGTCCCGGAAGGACTTCGACAAGGCGCTCGCCGAGCTGTCGATGCCCGTGGTGCTGAAGCCCGTCTTCGGCGGCATGGGCAAGCGGGTGGCGCTGCTGCGCACCGCCGACACGGCCCCGTCCGTCTACGACTACGTCGAGGACCTCGGGCACGGCTTCGAGCAGGCCTGCCTGATCGAGCCCTACCTGAGCGGCGGCTCCTCGATCCGCTGCTTCGTCGCCGGCCGGGAGCTGGTCGCGGCCGCCGAGTTCGAGAGCGCCGGGACCGACTGGCGCAGCAACGCGGCCCTGGGCAACCGCCACCGCGCCATGGAGCACGACCCCGAGGTGCTGAAGATCGTCGACAGTGTGGTGGACGAACTCGGCGAGGGCATCTACGGCATCGACCTGTTCAACACGCCCGACGGCTACCTCGTCAACGAGGTCAACCACGCGCCGGCCTTCAAGGCGGTGGCCTCGGCGACCGGGGCGGACGTCGCCACGGCCGTCGCCCGCTACCTGAGGGAGGTCGTCGGATGATCCGCGTCGGAGTGGTCGGCGCCTCCGGGCTCGCCGGCGGCGAACTGATCAGACTGGTGACCCAGCACCCCGAGCTGGAGCTGACCTTCCTGGGCGGCGCGTCCAGCGCCGGGCGGCGCCCGGCCGAGCTCCACCCGGGCCTGCGGCTGGACCTCGGCCTGGTGGTCGAGCCGGTCCCCGAGGACCTGTCGGACCGCTGCGACGTCGTCCTGCTGGCGACGCCGGCGCCCGTCTCGGCCGAGCTCGCGGTACGGCTGGCCGACCGCGTCCCGTGCGTCATCGACCTGAGCGGCGCCTTCCGGATCCGCACCCCCGAGCTCCACGACCGCTGGTACCCGGGTGTGCCGCGCCCGGACGGGCTGGCCGACCGGTTCGTCTACGGCGTGCCGGAGCTCGTCGGCGGCCAGCTCGTCGACGCCGCGCTGATCTCCCTGCCCGGCTGCTACGCCACCGCGATCACCCTGGGGCTCGCCCCGCTGGTGCTCTCCCTCGGCCTCGACCTGAGGACCGTGGTGGTGGACGGCAAGAGCGGCTCCAGCGGCGGCGGCCTGCAGCTGCGCACGGCGGACCTGCATCCGCTGCGCAACGGAGCGATCGCGCCGTACGCGCCGGTGGGGCACCGCCACGCGGCGGAGGTGCGCGACTTCCTGGACCGGGGCAAGCCCGGGCGGATCGGCTCGCTGAGCATGTCGGCGTACGGGGTGTCGCACGTGCGGGGGCTGATGGCCAGCTCCTACGTGTTCACCGACGACGAGGTGGACACCCGCACCCTGCAGCGCGCCTACCTGCGCTTCTACAAGGGGCACCACTTCGTGCGGGTCCGCCGGCACGACGAGACGCTCATCCCGGTGCCCGACCCGCAGGCGGTGCTGGGCTCCAACTACTGCGACGTGACCGTCCTGCACGACCCGGAGGGCGGGCGGATCGTCGTGCTGGCCGCCCTGGACAACCTGGTCAAGGGCGCCGCCGGCCAGGCCGTGCAGGCGATCAACAAGCGGTTCTCGCTGCCGGAGGAGACGGGGCTGACGATGCAGCCGGTGATGCCGGCATGAGCGCCGCGGCACCCACGGTGGTCAAGCTGGGCGGCTCCACCCTGCACGCCATGTCCGAGGCGTGGTGGGACGACCTGGCCGAGCACGGGCGCGACCATCCGCTCGTCCTCGTGCACGGCTGGTCCAAGCCGCTCAGGGAGCTGCGGCCGGAGTACTCCGAACCGTCGGCGATCCTGCGGGACCGCTACGGCAACCAGAGCCGGTGGACCACCCCGCAGGTGATCGCAGACATCAAGCGGGTCAGCGCCGAACTGGCCGAGCAGGTCATCGGCCTGCTCGAAGCGCGGGGCATCGGCACCGAGCGCCTGGTCGGCAGCGACGGCCTGGTCAGCGCGGGTGAGGGCGAGCGCTGGTGGTGGCAGGACAAGCAGCTGGTCGAGCGGGAGAACCTGGTCGGGCCGATCACCGGGGTGGACCCGGGCCCGCTGGCGGACCTGCGGCCCGGCAGGTGCCACCTGGTCACGCCGCTGGCCCGCAACGCCGCCGGGCAGGAGGTGAACACCGACGCCGACCGGGCCGCCGCCGCCGTCGCCGGGGCCACCGGAGCCGCCGATCTGGTGCTGGTCACCGATGTCACGCATCTGCTGATCGACGGCGAGCCGGTGCACCGGATCACCGCCGAGGCCGCGGCCGAGTTCCGCGACCGGGGCGCCAAGGGCGGCATGCGCAAGAAGCTGCGGGCCGCGGGCGAGGCCCTGGACCGGGGTGTCGGGCAGGTCGTGATCGGCAGCGCGCCGGTCACCGAGCTGCTCGCCGCCCGTACCGGCACCGTCGTCACGCGAACGTGAGGAGTACGCACATGGCGCGATCCCGTGTGCTCGTCGTCAACAACGGAACCCTATCCCTGAAACAACTCCGGTCCCGATTCGAGGAGTTGGGCTCGGACACGGACGTGGCCGACGCGGCGTCGGTACCCGCCCGGCTCGACGGCCGCCACCAGGCGATCGTCCTGAGCGGCACCAAGGTCCGGGCCTGGGACCACGACTTCTACCGGCCACTGGTCGACCTGGTCATGGGCGCCGACGTCCCGGTGTTCGGCATCTGCGGCGGCATGCAGATCCTCGCTGTCTCGGCCGGCGGCCGGCTGGCCGAGGGGCCGCAGCGGGTCGGCGGATTCGATGTGCGGGTCGACACCGAGGAGCCGCTCTTCGCGTACGTGAAGCCCACCGTGACGGTCTTCCACCGCCACACCCTCTACCTGCAGGAGGCTCCGGAGGGCTTCCGCTCGATCGGGCGCTCCGAGCACGCGCCGGTGGAGTTCCTGCGCTCCGAGGACGGCCGGATCCTCGGCTCGCAGGCCCACCTGGAGTTCCGCCGCGACGGCCTGGAGATCCTGCGCGGCTTCGCCGAGCTCTACCGGTGACCGCGCCCCGCAGCACCAACCACCTCACGCACTGGAGGACTTGAACATGACCGATCTGGAAGGACCGCAGCAGCCCGCGTTCACCGTCCACCTGGGCGGCAGCGGCGGCAGCGTCAAGGGATGGGTGGTCGTCGACAGCCTCGTCGACGGGCTGGCGATGGGCGGCACCCGGATGACCCCGGGCGTCACCGAGGAGGAGGTGGCCGGCCTCGCCCGCGACATGACCGAGAAGTTCACCCTGGCCGGCCTGCGCATCGGCGGTGCCAAGGCCGGCATCGTCTCCGACGGCAGCGACCGCGAGCAGACCTTCCGCACCTTCGGCCGCACCGTCAAGCCGCTGCTGCACGGCGGCATCCACCTGGGCATCGACATGGGCGTCACCCCCGCCGACCGCGCGGTGTTCTTCGAGGAGGCCGGCTACGACCCGCGCTACCGGCTGGGCGCGCCGGACATGCCCGTCGACTGGCGGACGTACTACGAGCCGCTGATCGACTGCACCGGCCACGGCGTCGGCGTCGCCGCGCTCACCGCGCTGGAGGCGGGCGGCCGCACCGAGCCCGCCCGGGTCGTCATCCAGGGCTTCGGCGCGGTGGGCCGCGCGGTCGCGCGGTTCCTGGAGGAGCGCGGGCACATCGTCGTCGGCGTCGCCGACGTGCAGGGCACCGTCCGCGCGGACCGGCTGCCGGTCTCCGACCTGGCCGCCATCACCGACGAGTTCGGCCACATCGACCACTCCCGGCTACCGCAGCACGTCACCGTGGACACCGCGCCGGACGCCTGGCTCGACGTCGACGCCGACCTGCTGGTCCTCGCCGCCCAGAAGTACGCGCTCAACGCCGAGAACACCCACCGGCTGCGCGCCGGCCTGGTGGTCGAGGGCGCCAACCTCGCCTCCAGCGCCGAGGCGAAGGAGAAGGCGGCCGCCGCGGGCGTCACCCTGGTCCCGGGCGTCATCGCGAACATCGGCGGCGCCGGCTCGGCGGCCCTGGCCGTCACCCGGGTCGTCCCGTTCGAACTGCCGGCGCACGCGCGAAAGGCGTGGGTCTTCGACTGGGTCGCCGACAAGGTCCGCCGCAACACCCGGGACCTGCTGGAGATCGCCGCCTCCCGCGCGGGCGACCCGCTGCCCGAGCTGCTCGCGGCCCGACGGCAGGAGCTCCGGTGAGCCCGGCCGCCAAGGCGGCCACCACCTCGGCCGCGGACCGCCTGGCCGAGTACCGGCGGCGCGGCTGGTGGCGCGACGAGACCTTCCTCGACGACCTGCGCCGGCAGGCCCGGCTGCGGCCGCGCAAGCTGGCCATCGCCGGACGGCGCCTGGACGGGGCCCGCACCGACACCCTCGACTACGCCGAACTGTCCCGGCTGGCCGACCGGTTCGCCGGGGCCCTGCTGGAACTGGGCGTCGAACGGGGCGACGTGGTCGCCGTACAGCTGCCCAACCGGTGGGAGATGGTGCCGCTGATGTTCGCCTGCATGGCGGTCGGCGCGGTCATCTGCCCCATCGCGCCGGTCTGCCAGGAGGAGGAGCTGCGCCACCGGCTCTCGCTCACCGGGGCCCGGGTGTGCATCACCGTGCCGGAGTGGGAGGGCTACCCGCTCGCCGGGACGGTGAACGCGCTGCGGGGCGAACTTCCGCTGGAGCACGTGGTGGTGGTCGACGGTCACGCTCCCGAAGACGCGATCGACTTCCACGACCACTTCGTCTCCGCGCACTGGGAGAAGGAGCGCATGGGCGACCTGGAGGGCCGCCAGCTCCGGCCCGACGAGCCGTTCGTGGTGCTGTTCACGTCCGGCACGACCGGATTCTCCAAGGGCGTGGTGCACAGCCAGAACACCGTGCACTCGGGCGTGCGCGGCTACGTGGACACCTTTCTGCTCTGCGACGACCTGGTGGTCGCGGTCACCACTCCCCTGGTGCACTACTCCGGCTTCGGCCAGGGCATCCTCGCCGGGGTGATGCTCGGCGGGACGATCGCCTTCCAGGACGGTCCGGACCACGTCGGCCTGCTGGACCTGGTCGAGCGGTACGGCGCCACCGTGCTGTACGGGCCGCCGCCGACCCTGTCCGGCGTCGCCTCCGCCCAGCAGCGCGATCCGCACGACGTGTCCAGCCTGCGCCACACCATCACCGGTGCGGCGCCGGTGCTCCAGGAGCTGGTGGACGAGCTGCGCGACACCTTCGACGCCCGCACGTACTCGGTGTGGGGCATGTCCGAGTTCGGTCCCGTCACCATCAGCCGGCTGGACTACAACCAGGACTGGGCGGCACACAGCCACGGCCGGCCGATCGACTCCATGGAGATCCGCATCGACCTGTGCCACGACCCCAGCAAGCGGGCCCCGGTGGGCCGGCTGCGGGTGCGCGGCGCGTCCCAGGCGCTCGGCTACTACAAGCAGCAGGACGCCTTCGACGCCGAGCTCACCGAGGACGGCTGGTTCGACACCGGGGACGTGGCCCGGGAGGACGGCCGCAACGGCATCCGCATCCTGGGTCGCGCCAGGGACACCATCCTGCGCGACGGGGCGGTCGTCCCGATGGCCGAACTGGAGGCGATCATCTCCCGGCACCCGGCGGTCACCGAGGCCGCCCTGGTCGGCCCCACCGGGCAGGTGGACGACCCGATCCTGGCGGTCGTCGTCCCCCGCGGCGGGGCCCGGCCCACGCTGGCGGACATCCGCGCCCACCTGCTCGACCACGGCCAGGCCCCCCGGTTCCTCCCGGAGCGGCTGGAAGTGGTCGACGCCCTGCCCAAGACCCTGACCGGCAAGGTCCGCAAGGTCGAGCTCCGGGAGCGCTACGCCGGAGCCTGACCCGACCCGCCGCCGCCGTCCGCCGCCCCGACCGCGCCGCTTCCGCTCAGCCCGTACCCCCTGGAGGAGCACCATGTCCGACCCCGCACCGGTGACCATGTCGGCGACCCTCGCCGCCGACGACGCACTGGCCCGCCGGCGCCTCGCCGGGGAGCAGGTCCTGTCCCTGGCCAGCGGTGAGGTCGGCCTCCCGGTCCTGCCGGTCCTGCGGGAGAGGCTGGCCGCGGCGGCGGACCGCAACGCCTACGGCCCCGTCGCCGGCAGCCCGGAGCTGCGCTCCGCGGCCGCCGGCTACTGGCGGCGGCGGGGCCTGGACACCGACCCCGAGCTGGTGGTCTGCGGCCCGGGCAGCAAGCCGCTGCTGTTCGCCCTGGTGCTCGCCATCGGCGGCGACGTGGTGGTGCCGGTGCCGAGCTGGGTCAGCTACCCGGCGCAGGCCCGGCTGGCCGGGGCCCGGGTCATCCCGGTACCCGGCCGGCCCGGGGAGGGCGGGGTACCCGATCCGGCGCTGCTGCGGGCGGCGGTGGGGCGCGCCCGGTCCGCGGGCCTGAACCCGCGGTGCGTGGTGGTCACCCTGCCCGACAACCCCACCGGCACCGTCGCCACCCCCGCCACCGTCCGGGAACTGGCGCGCGCGGCACGGGAGCTGGACCTGGTCGTCGTCTCCGACGAGATCTACTGCGACCTGGTCTTCGACCCGGCCGACCGGGCCTTCTCCCCCGCCGTCTTCGCGCCCGAGCGGACGGTCGTCACCACCGGCCTGACCAAGAACCTGGCACTCGGCGGCTGGCGCACGGGTGTCGCCCGGCTCCCGGACAGCCCGCTCGGGCTCGGGCTCTGGGCCCGGCTGGTCGGCGCGGCCAGCCAGATCTGGTCCAGCGTGGCGGCCCCGGTGCAGGCCGCAGCGGCCTACGCCTTCGAGGAGCCGCCCGAGGTGGTCGCCTACGTCGCTGCCGCCAAGCGGCTGCACGAGGTGGTGGCCCGCGCGGTGGCCCGGCGGTTCACCGCCGCCGGCGCCACACTCGCGCCGGTCCGGGCCACCTGCTACCTCTACCCCGACTTCGAACCGCTCCGGGACCGGCTCGCCCGGGTCCACCAGGTGGGCAACGGCCGCGAGTTGGCCGAACTGCTGGCGGAGCGCCACGGAGTCGGCCTGCTGCCGGGCAGTGCCTTCGGCGAGGACGAACGCTCGCTACGGATCAGAGCCGCGACCAGCCGGCTCTACGGCGAGACCGACGCCGAGCGCTCCGAAGCCCTGTCCGCCCCGGACCCCCTCCGACTCCCCTGGATCGGAGCCTGTCTGGACCACATCACGAGAACCCTGGCCCACCTGGTGTCCGACCAGTCCCCCTCCTCCCTAGGAGCCCTCTCATGACCATCGTCTTCGAGTGCGAGTACAAGGGCCTGCGGTACGCGGGCCTCGGCCTCCCCGCCCCCGGTGAACCGCACACCCTCTACCGGGTGGCCGAGGGGCAGCTGAGGGCCGCCGTCATCGCCGGCGGGACGCAGGCCGTCGCCGCGGCCGTGACCGGGGAGGCGGGCGGCGGGGCCGAGACCGTCTCGGTGCACGCGGACGACCCCGAACTGCGCTACCTCCCCCCGCTGCTGCCCACCGCGACCAACAACTCCCTGGTCAACGGCTTCATGGGCACGCACCGCTCCAAGTTCGACCGCGATCCGGCGCCGGACGAGGAGTTCACCCCGCCCAACTACTACCTCAAGGGCTTCGGCTCCTGGCTGCGGATGCCGGACGAACCGCTGGTCACCCCCGCCGCTCCGGTCTGGCTGCTGGAGGAGCCCGAGGTCGCGCTGGTCTACGTCAACGACGAGGACGGAAACCCGCACTACGCCGGCTACACCTTCGGCAACGACCTGAACGACATCGGCCTGCACCTGCGGAACAAGTGGGCCTGGACGCCGTACGCCAAGCTCTGCGAGACCTCCCTCACCCCGTGGCTGTTCCTCGACGAGCCGCCCCGGACGGTGACCGGCCGGGTCACCGTCCAGCGTGACGGGGCCGCCGCCTGGTCGGGGGACTTCTCCTGCGGCGCCGACTCCCTGTACCACCGGGTGCCGGACATGGCGGAGCACCTGTTCTCGTACCCGCTGCTGCGCCGGCCCGGGCTGGTGAACTACCTGCTGCTGGGCGCCGACAAGGCCAGCTACCACGACGGGTTCCGGATCGAGGACGGCGACCGGCTGGTCATCGACGTGACCAGCCACGGCGTCGTCCTGGCGAACCCCGTCCGGTACGGTCAGGCCGTCGCGGCCAGGTCGTAGGACGGCTCCGCGATGGTACCGGCCGCCCGCCCGGTGGCAGGCCGCCGGTGCCGGAGCACGGCGTCGAGGTAACCGGAGATGGCCTCCTGACTGCGGGTCAGGCACTCGATGCGCTGCCGCATCCGGTCCCGCTCGCGCTCCAGGGTGGCGATCGTCTCGTCGCTGGCGCCGGTCACGTGGATCAGACGGCCGCCGAGGCACGGCAGGATCTGCTTGATGATCCGGGTCGACAGGCCCGATTCGAGCAGCCCCCTGATCTGCAGCACCCGGTCGACGCAGCGCTCGTCGTAGTCGCGATAGCCGTTCGGGGAGCGGTCGGCCACGAGCAGCCCCTGCTCCTCGTAGTAGCGCAGCAGCCTGCGCGGGGTTCCGGTGCACTCGGACAGCTCCCCGATCCGCATGTGACCCACCTCATGTCCAACCGCTTGACATTCACACCTATGTGAGGGTTCGAGGATAACAGCATGTCAACTTCTCAGACAGAAACGCTCGTTGAGGCTCCCGCCGCACCGGAGGGCGGCAGGCTGCCCTGGTCGCCGCTGCTGGCACTCGCCACCGCCGCCTTCATGGGCATCCTGACCGAGGCGCTGCCCGCGGGCGTGCTCCCGGAGATGGCCCGCGACCTCTCGGTCAGCGAGTCCGCGGCCGGGCAGTCGCTGACCATCTACGCGATCGCCACCGGACTCTCGGCGATCCCGGTGGCCATGGCCACGGCGGCATGGCGCCGCCGCAAGCTCCTGGTGGTCGCGGTGGTGGCGTTCGCCATCGCCAACACGGTCACCGCAGTCTCGTCCGCGTACACGCTGACCATGGCCTTCCGGCTGGTCGCCGGCGTGGCCGCGGCCGTGGTGTGGGCCGAACTGGTCGGGTACGCGCGCCGCCTGGCACCACCACAGCTCCAGGGCCGGGCGATCGCGATCACCATGGCCGGCATCCCGCTCGCACTCTCCCTGGGCATCCCGATCGGCACGTTCCTCGGCAAGGTCTTCGGCTGGCGGCTGACCTTCGGCCTGGTGACCGTCGTCTCCGTCGCCCTGGTGGTCTGGATCATGGCATCCGTCCCGGACTACCCCGGCCAGCGGGCGGACAAGCGGGAGCCGATCCTGGGCGGGCTGCGCCTGCCCGGTGTGGTGGCGGTGCTGTTCGTGGTCGCCGCGTACGTCCTGGCGCACAACATCCTGTACACCTACATCGCGACCTTCCTCGACAAGTACCACATGGGCGGCTCGCGTGACCTGGTGCTGCTGATCTTCGGCATCGCCTCGATGGTGAGCATCTGGATCACCGGTGCCCTGGTCGACCGCCGACTGCGGACGCTGACCATCGCCAGCACCGCCCTGTTCATCGTGGCCGCCGTCCTACTCGGACTGCTCGCCGACAACGCCGCCGTGGTCTACCTCGCGATGGTGCTGTGGGGGCTCGGCTGGGGCGGCGTCGCGACCCTGCTGCAGACCGCGGTGACCGACGCGGGCGGCGACCGCGGCCAGGCCCTGCTGGTGACCACCTGGAACTCCTTCATGGCCGGCGGCGGCGCGGCCGGCGGCATCATCCTCGACGCCCTCGGCCCGACGTCCTTCCCCTGGTTCGTCCTGGCACTGCTGGCGCCGGTGCTCCTGGTCGTGGTCGGCGCCCGCGCGCACGCCTTCCCGGCCAAGCGTCCGGGAGCGCTCTGACCCACGGCCGGCCGGCGCCCGGAGAACGGGCGCGGCCCGGCGCCCGTACGAGGAACGGCCCCTGGTGCACAGCGGTGACCGAAACCGCTGGCCATCAGGGGCCGCGTCGCGTTCCGGCCGCGTCCCCGCCTCGCGACGGGGCGGGGCCGGTCACCCGTGGCCGATGCGGTAGCCCACCCCGCGCACCGTGATGATCCAGGTGCTGCCGAGCTTCGCCCGGAGCCCGCTCACGTGCGTGTCGATGGTCCGACTCGAGTCCGACCAGTCGGTGTCCCACACCCGGGCCATCAGCTCCTTCCGGGACAGCACGCTCTCCGGGCTCGCCGCCAGGACGTGCAGCAGCTCGAACTCCTTCGCGGTGAGGCTCACCGGCTCGCCGCGCAGGCGGACCTCCCGGGTGCGGTTGTCGATCCGCAGCGGATCGAGGACGATGGTGCGGGCCGGGTCCGACCGCGGGTAGGCCCGGCGCAGCAGGGCCCTGATCCGGGCGGTCATCTCCCGCGGGCTGCAGGAGGTGACGACGCAGTCGTCCGCGCCGGCCTGTAGCGCGAGGATCCGGTCCAGTTCGGTGTCGCGCGCGGTCACCGAGATGATCGGCTTGTCCCCGGCCTCGCGGATCTGCCGGCAGACCTCCAGGCCGTCGATGTCCGGCAGGTCCAGGTCGAGCAGGACCAGGTCCGACTGCTGGTGGGCCATCAGCGCCTCCGCGCCGGTGTCGACGCTCCGGGCGGAGTAGCCCTGCCGACGTAGGTCGCGCACCCGGGTCTCGGCCTCGGTCGCGTCATCCTCCACGACAAGGACCCGGACCGCCAACGCCCCGGCGGCTTGGTCGAGTTGAGTCATCGCTCCCCCTCGTATGCCACGTATCGTCCCACCTAAATAATAGTAACTTTTATTTTTGTCGTCAGCGGTCATGCGAGCTAACGTCGGATGGACAACAGATCACGGCGCCATCGCCGCCGACAGGGGAGGATCATGTGATGCAGGAGAGGGCCGCCCGGACGCGCCAGGACTTGATCTGCGCCGCCGCGCGGGAGTTCGACCGCAACGGGTACGCGGGATCGTCCCTGGCCGACATCACCAGGTCCGCCGGGATCTCCATGGGGGCGCTGACCTTCCACTTCCGGAGCAAGCAGGACCTCGCGGCCGAGGTTCGGGCGGAGGGCCAGGCCGCCACCCTCGCCGTGGTGGGCCGGGTGGCGGAGCGCCGGGAGGACCCGGTGCGGTCGGTGGTCTCGCTGACCGTGGCCCTCGCCGAACTGCTGGAGCAGGACGTCGCCGTGCGCGCCGCGGCCCGGCTGGCCAGGGAGCAGCCCGGGGTGGGGCCCGACTGGTCCGCCACCTGGGCGCCGGTGATCCAGGAACACCTGGGGCGCACGGGTGCGGGCCGGTCGGGCCCGGCGGCGGACCGGACCGTCCTCGCCACCCTGGCCGACTACCTGCTCCTCGGAGCAGAAGACCGGGCCCGGCGGCAGGCCGGCCGGCCGGACGCACTGGATGACCGGACCGCCGGGACGCTCGCCCGGATCTGGGAGATCGCCCTGCGTGGGCTCGCGACGGAAAGCCATTCCTGACGCTACGTCACGTCACGTTCACAACCCCCTGTTCGCGTCAGATCGCAGTGCAGCCGCCGTCGACCGGGACGGCGCCACCGGTGACGAACGAGGCCTGATCGCTGAGCAGCCAGGCCGCGGCGCGCGCCACCTCACTGGGCTCCGCGAGGCGCCGCTGGATCGCCCGGGCCGCCGCGGCCTGCTCCAGCTGCGGCAGCTGGAGCATGGCCTCCTCCAGCAGTTCGGTACGGGTCGCCCCGACCATCAGCGCGTTGATCCTGATGCCCCGCTGCCCGTACTCGGACGCGGCGGCCCGGGTCAGACCGAGGACGGCGTGCTTCGCCGCGACGTACGGGGAGACCGCCCCGGTGGCGAACAGCCCCGCGGTGCTTGAGGTGTTCACGATGGCACCGCCGGAGCCCTGCCGCAGCATCACCGGCAGCTGGTGCTTCAGGCAGTTCCACACGCCGCGGACGTTGACGTCCATGATCCGGTCGAAGACGGCGTGGTCCGTCGCGTGCAGCTCGGCCCCGATCGCGCCCCAGCCGGCGTTGTTGAACGCCGCGTCCAGCCGGCCGTAGGCCGCCACGACGGTGTCGACGGCCCGCTCGACGTCCGCCGGTGCGGTGACGTCCCCCGCCGCCACCACGGCCCGGCCGCCCTCGGCCCGTATCTCGTCGGCGAGTTTGCGCAGGTACTCCTCGCGGCGGGCCATCAGCACCACCGCCGCCCCCTCGTCGGCGAACAGCCGGGCGGCCGCCGCGCCGATCCCGCTCGAAGCTCCAGTGATCATGACCGTCTTGTCGTGCAGTAGCCCCAGGCGGCGTCTCATCGGATTCCCCTCTCGACCAGCCCAGTCACTGACGCTCCGCCATATGGGCGAAGCACGGGGATCTTTCCATCGCGCCAACGAGTTCACAATACCTTCACACCTTCACGCGAGCCTCGCCCAGCTCGATCCGCTTGGTCGCGCTCGGCGTGGCGATGCCCGGCAGCAGGCAGCGCCAGATCTCCTCGATCCGCTGCGGCAGGTCCCGGTGACCGGTTTCGATGGCGGAGTGCATCTGGGCACCGGTACAGGAGTTGACCAACACCCGGGCGAGCGCGTCGGCATCCGTCCCAGCCCGCAGCTCCCGCCGGCTCTTGGCCGTACGGAGCTCGTCGACGATGATCCGGGTCCACTGCTGGTGGGAGTTCTCCTCCGGCGGGAGGAACTGGTCCTGCTCCCACACCAGCCGCGCCCCCGCCCGCAGCATCGGATCGTCGCGGAGCTGGTACGCCCAGGTGAGGGTCACGTCCACCACGCGCTGCAGGCCCTGCGAGGGCTGCGGCGGAACCACGAGCTCCGGCTGTGCGGAGACGATCTCGCGCGCCAGGTCGTCCTTGTTCCGGAAGTGGAAGTACATGGCCCCCAGCGTCACACCCGCCCGGTCGGCGATCTTCACCACGCTGGCGCCCTGGAAGCCCAGTTCGCCGAACACCTCCGCCGCAGCCCGGATCAGCGCGGCACGCGTCCGCTCGGCCCGCTCCTGCTTGACGACCCGTTGCGCCATCGTTCACCTTCGCTCATCTATACGAAAAGAAAAAAGCTCTTTATTTTATTCACGACAGCAGGCCGGGCGCCAGCCGGGTGCCTCCGCCTGCTCACCTTCCTGGGGGGAGATTCGCCATGGCAACGAGTCCGACCATCACCCACCAAAGAACCACCGTCGATCCGCCGCCTTCCGACGTACCGTCCCTGGTCCGCAAGTCCGTCCCGGCCGAGGCCCTGGTCACCGGCTGGCGGCAGCTGCCGGACGGCGCGCAGCGGGTCACCGCGCGATGGCCGCACGCACACGCCTTCTACGCCGAGGACGGACGCTACAGCCCGCTGCTGTTCACCGAGACCGCGCGACAGGCGCTGGCCCTGCTGACCAGCGGCGTGCACCACGTCCCGCTGGGCCACCGCCTCGGGATGGAACGCATCCGGATCGCCGTGAACCCCGCGGCACTCCGGGTGGCCGACGGTCCGTCCGAGGTCGACCTGCTGGTCCGGCACTCGCTCGTGCGGCACCGGCGGCTCGGCTCCGCCCAGTTCGTCTCGCACGTCGAGGCCACCCGTGCCGGGCTGCAGCTCGGCGAGGCCGAGGTGCACTACAGCACCCACCCGCCCGCCGTGTACGACCGGCTGCGCGGCCGCTACGCGGACGCCCGGGAGGCGTTCGCCCGGGCCCTGCCGCCCGGTCCGCCCGTCCCCGCCCCCCGGGTGGGTCGCGGCAGCGAAGGGGACGTCGTCCTCACGCCGACCGACTCCGCGCACCGGTGGCGGCTGCGCCTGGACGTCGGCCACCGGGTCCTGTTCGACCACCCGCACGACCACGTTCCGGGCATGGTGCTGCTGGAGGCCGCGGCCCAGGCGGCCCAGGCCGTGGTCGACCACCCCGTGGTGGCGGTCGCGTTCGACACCACGTTCCTGCGGTACGTCGAGTTCGACCGGCCCTGCCTGGTGACGGCCGAGCCCGGCCCGTCCGCCGGTCCGGGCCGGTGCCAGGTGGAGGTCGGCGCCACCCAGGACGGCGCGCCGGTCTTCACCTTGACCGTCACCACGGCGCCCCGGGAGGTCTGACCACCCCGGCACCCGGGCCCGCACCGGGTGGCGACGCCTCGGCCGGCTACAGCAGCACGCGACCGGCCGAGGCGTCGCCACGGGTGAGGGACCCCCGAGAACGGCGGAAGGCCGCATCCGTCAGAACGGATACGGCCTTCGAGCTGCTCCTTTAAGGACCTCGGTCCGAAGTCGGAACGACAGTGGTAAACCTGCGGCTCCCGGGTCAAGTGCTCCTTGCCGCCTGGATCGTTCAGGTGGTGTGGGAGGGGGTCTGCTTCATGGCGCTGACGATCGCGCGCTGCGTGACGGCTTCGGTGCTGACGACCGTGCCGGGCTTGATCAGGCCGTGCTCGCCGGAGGCGCCCTGGACCTGGACGGTGCGCTCGCCGAGGAAGGTGAACGACTTGTTGTCGAAGATCCACTCGGTGCGCTGGCCGCTGGTCTCGTTCAGCAGGGCCACCGCGACGCCGTGACGGCCCACGGCGTCGACCGCGTCGTCGACCTTGACCACACCGGGGATCTTGGCGGCGGCCTTGTAGAGCGCGGCCGAGAGGTTCCCGGGCGGGTAGCTCTGGATGAGCAGGTCGCCGATCGTGGTGAACGCCTCCGCGTCCGGGCCGGGCCCGTGGCCCTTGGTCTCCGTGTAGATCTTCTTCAGCAGGGTGTCGGGGTCGGTGGGCAGGGTGGCCAGGTAGTTGTACGACGGCGCGTTGAGGTACGGCTCGACCTTCGAGTCCAGGGACGTGCCGTCGATGTTGCCCGGATCGATCAGCCAGCCCTTGTGGCCGTCGAGCGACTGCCACATCTGGCGGGTGTGCAGCGGAGCGCTGACCACCGAGCTCTTGCCCCCGTCCGTCCGCACGTAGGTGTTGGCGGTCTTCGCCTCGATGTAGATGAACTGGCCGGCACTCGGCTGCGGGACGGGGGCCTCCTGGGCGGCCAGGGAGATCTGGTCCAGGAGCTGGGTGACTCCGTGCGCATCGGCGGTGCCGATCCGGGTGGTCAGCGCGGGGCCGGCGGCCAAAGTGGCGCCGCCGCCCGAGCTGCCGGACAGCAGGACCCCGGTGGCGACCGCGCCCGCCAGGGCGCACGCCGCCACCGGCAGGACGATCCCGCGGCGCAGGAACCGGTTGCGCGGCTTGGCGGTGCGGGTCGGGGCGGGGCTGGAGGCGGAGTTGTCGAGGTCGTGGTGGATCCGGGCCATCAGGTGCTCCTTGTGGAACTGGTGGCGGCCCGCCGGCAGATCCCACTCCACGGCCGGCAGGAGCCCTTGGGTCTCCTGCCAGTCAGCCGGGTGCGGCTGGGAGGGGCTGGCGTTCATCGGATTCCTTCCTGTGCGGACCGGACCGCGGTCGCGCGGTCGCCATGTATCTGTCGGGAGCGGCGGGCGGGTTCCCGTCTGTCCGCCACGAGTTCCGCATCGGCGAGCTTGCGCAGCTTCGTACGGGCGCGGGAGAGCCGGGAGCGGACGGTACCGAGCGGGATGCCGAGGGCCTCGGCGGCGTCGGCGTACTCGAGGCCCTCCCACAGGCACAGGGCCAGGACCTCGCGCTCGGTGCGGCGCAGCGAGCTCATGGCGGTGAGCGCGGCGGCGATCCGGCGTCGGTCGTCCACCTGGCCGGCCACTTCCTCGGCGTGGTCCGGCACTTGGGCAATCGACGGTCCCGCCGCGGCGAGCGCCGCGGCGGCGGCGGCACGGTAACGCCGGTTGCTGCGGCAGTGGTTGCGGGCGAGATTGGTGGCGATACCCAGCAGCCAAGGCCGCAGCGAACCTCCTTCGGGGGCCACCTTGCCTCGCAGCCGCCATGCCTCCATGAACGTCGCCGACATGACGTCCTCCGCGACCGACCAGTCGGCGGTCAGGCGGAAGGCGTGGTTGTAGACGGTTCGGGCGTAGAGGTCGAACAGCTCCGCGAAGACATTCGGATCCCCGGCCCGTACCCGGGTTCGCATATCTGTGGTCACTCCTGTGGACTGTCCGGCACCCGGGAGGGAGTTCCGGTGTCGTGCGTCACATTCCCTGCCGCCGCGGCGCCGCAAGCCGGCGGCACGGCGGTGGCGGTGGCACCGCGTGATGCGTCTACGCCGGCGCGGACGCGCCCTCGCGGTGTCGGAGGGTGTCGTCGAGCCAGTTGTAGATGCGGGCGAGTGCGAGTTTCTGGGCGCCGGCTTGGCAGTGCGCGTCGGCGCCTTCGTCCGCGGTGAACTCGAGCAGGGTCTTGGGGCAGGTCAGCTCGTCGTAGAGCTGCCGGGCCTGTCCGGCGAAGAACAGGTCCCCGGCGGCCTCGCAGACCAGGGCGGGACATTCGATCCGTGCGGCGATGCCGTCGCGGAGGTGGTAGGCGAGGTAGGCGGCGCCGAACGCGCGGGGGGTCGGGGCGCCCATGACGTACATGCCGTGGTTGACCGCCCAGCGCATGACCGGGTCGGTGGCCATCATGTGGTCCAGAAGGGCGTCGAGTTGCGGATCGGCCTCTGCGCGCAGCCGTCGTTCCACCTCCGTCCGCTCACCGGGGATGCTCCTGGTGACCGCGGGGCCGAGGTCATAGACGCCGTCGAGGGCGACCACCGCGGCCAGACGGTGCTCGAACGCCGCCGCCCGAGGGGCGAGTAGGCCGCCCATGCTGTTGCCGAGCAGTGCGATGCGCTGCCCGTCGACTTCGGGCAGCTTCAGCGCGAAGTCCAGTACGGGGCCTACGACGTTCTCCCAGTCCGGGCGGAAGACGAGGCCTTCGCGGTGACGTGGTCCGGGCTGGCCCGGGCCGTCGAAGACCAACACGGTGTAACCGCGCTCGACGCCGGCCAGGGCCCCGAAGAAGTGCATCTCCTCGGCTGTACCGTCGAATCCGTTGTGCATGACCACGGTCGGTCGCGGGGTGCCGGAGGTGTCGGCGCGGTACAGGTAACCGGGCAGTGTGGTGCCCTCGTAGGGGATCCGGACCGGTTCCACGCGGGGGGTGAACAGCGCCGCCGCGGCTTGGAAGCACTCCACGCTACGGTCGTAGGCGTGGTCGTGCCGGGGGTCGCGGGGATCGCCGTGCAGGAAGAACTCCGCCGATCGGTAGTAGTTCGAGGCCCGCAGGAACCCGTCCCGGGCACTCACCGGGTGGCCTGCCGCCAAGTCCCGCGCGGCCTCGCCTGACACCCGGTCGGCCGTGGCCAACCACTCATCGTGCCAGCTGTCGTAGTCGCCTTCGACGATCCGCTGGCTGGTCGAGACCACTTCACCGAAGTCCGCGCCACCGTAGGCGATGTGGCCGAACGACCGGAGCGCCTCGTACCAGAACTCGGCGTCACCGGGGAACAGCAACCGCCTCAAAACACACTCTCCTTGAGGACGAAGGTAGCCGGGCCGTTCAGTTCCGGTCGAGGGCGGTGTCGGGGATCCAGGAGCCGTGGATGCCGGCGGTGACACGGCGGGGCAGTTGGACGGCGGCGATCCGGTAGGTCGGAGGCGTCGAGGACGAGGAGCTGGGAGGAGTCCTGCTTGAGGTCGGAGGTCACGGTGAGGAGGTAGCCGTCGTCCTCGCGGCTCGCTCCGGCGGCGGGGACGAAGACGGCTTCGCTGGGCAGCCGTGCGTCGCCGACCTGGTGGATGTGGCGGGTGCCGAGGAGTACGCGCGGCACAGCGGCCACGCCGACCTCCTCCGCGAGCAAGTCGACGGAACCACCGAACCGTGACAGGACCGGTCACGCGTCGTGGCGACGCAGGGCAAGCCACCGGCTTCGGCCCGTGGAGCGGCTTCCGGTGTGGCTTCCCCAGTTGCCTGGTGGACCTCCGTACTCGATCGCCAATGCGCGGGTACCGCCTTCGACGCCGCCCCGGGCCGTTGGAGGTCCTCAAGGAGGCTGAGACGCTTCAGAAGATGCTGCGCCAAAGCCCCTTCCGGCCCCCGGGGCATTGCCGCCGGGTGGCATTGGAGCCGGACGTGGCGCACGCGCCGACCCAGCCTCACCGGATTACCGGACTGGCCGTCAGGACGCTTACCGGGCAGCGATTATCGCTCATCCGGCGAGCCCGAGAGGCCGGTAGCCGTCGACTCGGCCCCGCAGCCGTTGCGGTGATCCGCCCGCCGTACAGTGGGTGGGTCCGCCTCATCGAAACTGACTCCGAAGGAGTTCTTGGTGAAGCTCGCCTCGGCCATTGATCCTCAACTGGCTGGTACGTCCATCAAACTCATCATCGCGGCCACAGCGGTCTACCTCCTCGCGATGTTCGCCCACCTCTTCGAGTGGACGTTCGGCAGCAGGGGGACCGTCGCGCGGCGCTCGGCCGAGCAGACGAGTCTGGCCGAGACGGTGGCGGCGGCCGCTCCGCGTCGGGTGGCCAAGAAGGCCGTGGTCACCGTGGCATCGGGGGACGGCGGTTCCACGACGGTCACGCGTACCGTGCTGGCGGGCGAGGGCGCGGGCGTCGTGACCTCGTCTCGGGGCGGGGTCGAGCAGGTCGACGGGCCGGGGGCGGCCGGTGACAGCCCGCGGGCGGACCTGGCGGGCCGGATCGCGGTCTCGCTGACCACCCTCGGCGTGCTGCTGCACATCGGGGGCGTGGCGACCCGTGGGCTGTCGGTGATGCGCTGGCCCTGGGGCAACATGTACGAGTTCTCCTGCGCCTTCGCGCTCGCCACCGTACTCGTCTACCTGGGCCTGCTGGCGGCCAAGGTGCGGGTGCGCTGGCTGGGACTGCCCGTCACCCTCGGCGTCGTGCTCACCCTCGGCGTCGCGGTGACCGTGCTCTACACCGCGGCGGAGCAGCTCGTCCCGGCCCTCCACTCCTACTGGCTGGGAATCCACGTCACCGCCGCCACGCTCTGCGTGGGCGCCTTCTACACCGCCACCACCGCGACCCTGCTCTACCTCGGCAAGGACACCTACGAGAAGCGCTGCTCCCTGGGCGAGACGACCGGCCCCTTCGGCACCCCGGCCTCCGTCTGGGACCGGCTTCCCGCGGCGGCCACGCTGGACCGGTTCTCCTACCGCATGACCGCGATGGTCTTCCCGCTCTACACGTTCACCGTCATCGCCGGCGCCATCTGGGCCGAAGCCGCATGGGGCAAGTACTGGGAGTGGGACCCCAAGGAGACCTGGTCGTTCGTGACCTGGGTCGCCTACGCCGCCTACCTGCACGCCCGGTCGACCGCGGGCTGGCGCGGGCGAAAGGCCGCCTATGTGGGCGTGGTCGCCTTCGCCTGCATGCTCTTCAACTACTACGGAATCAACATCTTCGTCACCGGAAAGCACTCGTACGCGGGCATCGGCTGACAGTGGTGCTGTTCGCGGTGACGCAAACGCCCCGCTCTCCTGGAAGTAGTGCCGGTCGCTGACGACCCCGCGCCGTCCTCGAAGATGCCTTCGATCATCACCACGTTACGGCCCTGGAACAGGTCGAGGGTGGCTGCCGCCAGCATGTCGAGGACCTCCGGCGGGTGCGAGTCGACGGTCTCCACCGACAGCAGCATGCCGGTGGACATGTCGATGACCCCCGCCGCGACGCAGTCCGGAACCTCGACGCGCAAGGCCTTCACCAGACTCGCGGCCCTCTCGCTCATGCTCTGGGCCGCTCGAACTTCTGACCCGCTGAATTGTGCTCCTTCTCCGTGTTGTCCTGGAAGTGGACCGATGTCGACCCCGTAGTCAGTAACTCAGTTACTGATGAGGTCAGTTGACCTCGCCTTTACTGCTTTCCGCGGTGAGCAGGATGCTGGTCCGCGCCGCGGACTCCTGCGCCTCGGCATGCAGCCGCTGCACATCCATGCCGGCGTCGCCCAGCACTCCGATCAGTGCCCTCTCACCGACCGCCCGGGCGACCAGGTAGCCGTCGGTGAACTGCGACACCGTGTGGTGGAGCCTCGGAGTGTCGCCATGCCCACCTCACGGACACCTCCCATCCTGTGGCGCAGCCGTCGCCCCCCCCCGGGGGACGCTCTCTCGATCCTGCGGCGATCGCGCGGGAAAGGTCATCCGACTGCCTGTCAGCGGCCGCAATGGCCGCGGTGCTGGCCGCACCCCAGCGCCCGACGCTCGACGCCCGACGCCAGCTCGTCACCGCGCCCACGACACAGGCATGGTGACGCCGCATCGGCGACCCGGCGCGCCGTCCGCGGCAGTCGGGAGGGTCCTGGCGTGACGGCTTGTCAGCTGCTGTCAGGACGGAAGCGCGTCGCGGAGGGCCGGGTATCCGTTTGGTATAAAGGTTGGCTTGTTGGTGGGCGAACGCGACGAGCCCGCCAACGGTCCGCGCTGTCTGAGGAAGCTGGGTTTGCGCGGGGGGACCGGCGGAGCAACCAGGGGCGAACGGCGGGCATCGATGGCTGAGTTCAGAACGGTCAGGCCAGGTTCAACGGAAGCGGAGTTGGAGGGGGCGGCGGCAGCGGTGCCGCGGGCGCGGTCCGGTGGCGGAGGCCGGACCGCTGTCCTCCAGGGTGTGCCCGCCAGCGCTGCGGGTGCCGGGGGCGAGTCGGCCGATGCCCTCGACGGCGCTTCGGCCGCCGCGGCCGAACCGGCGGCGAACACCCCGGTGGCCGCGCCCCGAACTCCGTCCGTACTCGGTCTGCAAGGCCTTGCCGTGCTGGGGGTGCTGGCCGAGGCGGGCGGGATGCCGGGCGCGAGGTCCGTCCCCGCCGTCGATGCGGTCATCGTCGCGGCCGGGTTCCTGGTCACGTTCTCGGTGCTGCGGGAGCAGTTGGCGTCCGGGCGTCCGGGCCTGCTGTCGCGCTGGCAGCGCCTGCTGAAGCAGCAGACCCCCGTACTGCTGCTGTGCCTCGGGGCGGCACTGGCCGCGGTCGGACTCGTCGGCGGGCTGCCGATCGCCAAGGTGTTCCGCACGTTGGTGCCGGCGGTCTTTCTGCAGTGCGCGGACTGGGCCCAGTTCCATGCCGACGGGATCCTGCCGAAGTCGGCCTACGACGGCTCGTGGGTTCCGGAGCCCTTCGGGGCGGTCTGGCCGCTCAGTGTCGTCGGTCAGATCGCGCTGGTCTGGCCACTGCTGCTGACCGTCCTGCTGTTCCTGCTGCGCGGATCGCTGCGGGTGCTCGGCGCGCTTCTCCTCTCGGCGGCCGCAGCCCTGGTCGCCCTGCCGTTCGCGCTGCCCGCGGCGGCCTGGCGGGGGCTCGCCTCGCACGAGGTGTTCTTCGCCGGCGCCGAGCGGATGCTCGACCTCGCGCTGGGCTCAGTCGCCGCGTGCTGCGCGGTGATCGTGATCCAACGTCGTGGTGCGGGCGGTGCCGTGGCCGGCGCGGGCGGTGCCCGCTCGGCCATCGGCTGGACGCTTGCCGGGGCCGTGCTCTCGGTCGGGCTGGCAGCGGTCGGCGTCAGATCGGGTACCGGCGCCGAGTCAAGGCTGGCGCACCTGGTCCCGGCGCCGACCGCCGCGCTGCTGGTCGAGGGTGCCACCGCGCTGCTGCTCGCCCTGCTCGCCCTGGTGATGGCACTCGGCCGCGGCCCGCTGTGCGGGCTGCTCGGCCGCCCCCTGCTGGTCGAGTTCGGCCGGATCGGGTACGCGGTGCTGCTCGTCGGGCCGCTGCTGTTCTGGCTGCTGCGCCGCGGCTGGCCGCAGATCACCTGGTACGGAGTGCTGCTCGCGGGCCTCGGCCTCAGCTGGCTCGTGGCGATCTGCGTGCACTATCCGACCCGGCGGGCCGCCGTCAGGCCCTGGAGCGCGGCGCGGGCCCTGCCGCTGGTTCTCGCCGGATGCCTCGCGGTGGCCGGCGGCTCGTACTGGCTGCCCACCCGGGCCGCTCAGCTGCTCCGTCCGAACGGCCGCGCACTGGTCCTCGGCCTGGGGGACGGGTTGGCCGGTGACTTCGCCACCGCGCTCAACCGGCCCGGCGGGTCGTTGAACGGCGCGAGCGGGGTCGTCGGGCCCCTGGCCGGCTGCGGGGTACTGGCAGGCTCGGACGGCCACCCCGGCTGCGACGGCTGGCGGCAGCAGTGGCGGGCGGGCCTCGCCGCCAGCGAGCCCGACGCCGTGCTGCTGCACCTCGGAAGGGACGCGGAGGACCGCACGGTGGCAGGCCGGAAGCAGACCGCGTGCGACCCGGCCTACCGTCAGCTGTACCTCGCGCGGCTCGCCGACGCCCTTCAGGTGATCGAGTCGGTGGTGCCGAAGGCCACCGTGTTCGTGATGAACGAGCGGCTCGACAACAGCGCGACCGACCCGATCGGCGCCGCCTGCTACAACCAGCGGGTCAAGGAGTTCGCCGACACCCATCGGGGCAAGGTCAGACTGGTCGACCTCAACGCCGAGCTCTGCCCGGTTGATGCCTGCCGCCAGGGCACCCCCCGGGGCCGCCGGTTCTACGCGACCGTGGACGGCACCCGGCTGACGACTGACGGCCAGGCCCTGATCGCGCCGTGGCTTGAGCAACAGCTCCGCCTGACGGCCCCGGCCGCCACCCGGTAGGCAGAACCGCCAGCCGGGTGGCCGAGGGCCGGTCAGCGCTTCGGCGGCCTGACGGGGCGGTTGCTGCCGGATCCGGTCTCATGGCCGGCGCCGGAGCTCGCGTCCTGACTGTCGACGGGCAGCTGGTACGACTGCGAGAAGCATGACTTGACGGCCTGTTCGGTCAGGGAGCGTCCTGCGAAGTCCAGTCGGGAGTGGTCGTCGGCCGGTGGTATCGACGGGTTGGTGTGGAAGTTGACGGACCACCAGTAGACGCCACCGAGCCTGCGCTGCCGGACGACCTGGCACACGGCGGTGTACCAGGTCGCCTGCACCTGCGGGTTGACCCGCCCGTACCGGTAGAAGTCGCCGGGGCTCCGATAGGCGCCGTTCTCCGCGCCGATGCCGGCCTCCGAGAGCAGGGTGGCGGAGAAGTCGCCGGAGTGCTTGCGGTCGAGCCACTGGTTCCAGGCGGCCGTGATCTGCTCCACACCCGCGCTGTCCGGTGCGTCGACCGGGAAGTAGGCGTCCACCTGGACCTGGTCCACCGGCACGTCGACGTCGTGCGCCACGTAGTTGTCCCAGTTGGTGTCGTACACCAGCTCGCCGGGGAAGCGCTTGCGCAGGTCGGAGACCAGCGCGGACCAGTGCGGATCGCCCTCCAGCGAGACGAGTTCGGTGCCGGCCACCATGGTGGTGACTGACGAGCTCCTGGCGACGTCCGTGTACTGGGCCAGCAGACTGCCGTACGAGGCGAACCACTGATCCCGGTCCGCGGGGGCGAGCGCGCCCCGCCACTGGGGAAGCAGGCTGCGCTCGTCGATGATCGGTCGCAGGGTGATCCGCAGGCCGGCCTTGTGGAAGGTGTCCAGCGCCGGCTTGAGCCTGGCCGGGGAGGGAGTCTTCTTGCCCGTGTGCAGGCTGTTCGAGTCGATGCCGTCGATGTAGACGGGGAAGGAGAGCGCGACGGAATTGGCGCCCAGACCCACCAGGTAGTCGGCGATGCGCTGGGCCTTCCCGCGAATCTCGGATTCACCGTCGGACGGCATGTCCTCCCAGTACACCTGGGCACCCCACTGCGGCATCCCGGGCTCCCACGGGTGGGCCACGGTCGGCACTTCGGCCGACGGCGCGGCGGTCACCGGGTCCGCGGCATTGATCACCGGGTCGGCGAACTCCTTGACGGGGCTCGACACCGGGGAGGGTGTGGCAGCCGTCGAGAGCCTCGGCACGGCCGAGCCGGACGCCCAGTGCAGCGGTTGGCTTCCCATGGCGAGCGGTACGGCGGCGACGGCGGTCACCACGGTGACCGGGAGGACAGCGAGCCAGGGGCGACGGGATCGGGTCATGGCGTCGGGTTCCTGTGAGGTCTGAGTAGGTCGGGTCGCTGGCGCCGCACGGGGCCCGCAGCGGATCAGGCGGGCTTCGCGATCACCACGAACTTGTTCTCCTCGCCCCGGACGAACTTCAGGAAGCCGCGGAACCCGCCTATGCCTTCTAGCACCGAGAAGACCGGTATGAGCACGACCACGGCGATCGGCTCCCACCAGCGGCGCCGGCCGCCCGCCGAGACCAGCCCGTTCAGCCGGAGGCCCTCCCAGTACATCCAGATGACGTACCCGAAGTTCAGCGCCCAGAGCAGCACCACGGACTGCGCGACCGGCGAGGTGTTCAGCGAGCCGCTCAGCCAGGCGAAGGCGAGCACCATGGCGATGTGCTGAAGCGGGCCGATGATCCAGGTGGAGACGCACAGGGCCAGGAACCAGCGGTGCCGCAGCGGGATGCTCCGGTTGAAGCACAGCGCCACGAGCCCCCACGACCAGCGCTCCCGCTGCTTGACGAAGTCCCGGACGCCCGCCGGCGAAGCCCCGTAGCAGCGGCCGTTGAACCAGTCGCTGCGGCCCGGATAGCGGCGGCAGAACGTGAGCGCGAGTTGGGCGTCCTCGACGATGGCCTTCGGGCCGAAGTCCCAGCCGATGGTCGCCTCGACGGAGGCCCGGAGCAGGAGCAGCTCGCCGTGCACGCCGGCGATGGGCGTGCCGGTGCCGGTGAGCGCCCGGAACCGAGCGATGTCGTCGGCCGGCCGGACCGCGTCGGCCAGCCAGGTGAAGCGGTTGACGGCGAGTTCGCGCGGGTAGGTGAGAATGCCCTGCGCCATGTGCTTGGCCTCGTCGGGGCTGGATCGGCGCTGGCGGTTGATGAACTGCGCGAGCGTCTCGGCGGTGTCCGGCCCGACGCCCGTGTCGTCGTCCATGTGCAGGACCCACACCTCGTCCCGGGCCTCACCCTCGGCGATCCGCAACTCGTGCGCGTAGTGGTTGGCCCGGGCCTTGAACCGGGTGCCGTTCGGCGGCCGGTAGGCCTTCGGCACCGTGACGATCCTGATCCGCGGATCCGCGGCGCCGAGGGTGTCGATCCGGTCGGCGGCCTCGCAACCCTCCTCGGTGAGGACGTCGACTCGGAGCTGGGAGAAGTACACCGGGAGATGGGCGACGTACGACTGGACGGATCGCTCCAGGGCCGGGTAGGTGTCATGCCGGCCGATGGTCGGCACCAGCACGATCAGGAGATCGTCGGACACCTCCGCGGCGGGGGTCATCTCGTGGCTGCGCCGGATCCGGCGCCGGATCAGCAGCGCGCCCTGGAGGCCCACCAGGACGCCCACGGCCGGGACCGACCACATGACGGTGAGGATCCAGCCCAGTGGAGTGTGGTTCGGCCGATAGGTCCACAGGCCGAACCCGAGGAGGGCCAGGAACGGCAGGGCGAACGGCGTCAGGCCGGGGCGCCACTGGGAGATCCGGTGAGCCAGCTTGTCGGTTGCCCTGGTCATGCGGGTAGCACTGCCTTCCTCCGAACGGTCCGAGGCGGTCCGACCAGTGGCCGGACCGCCTCGGGTCCCTGCTCCTGCGGCTGTGGCCGTCGGCCTGTCAGCCCTGCTGCTGCGGTTCCCCCGGCGTGGGCTGGGCTGGTGCCGCCATGCCCGGATGCGCCGGGGCCTGTTGTCCGAACCCCTCGGACGCGGCCGGCCCGGCGACCGGCTGCGACTGCCCGAGGGGCTGCTGCACCGGCGGCTGCTGGTACGGGTTCATCGGCCCTGGCGCGACGAAGGGCTGCCCCATCTGCTGCTGCGGGAACGGACCGGGCCCGTAGGCGGCCTGTTGGGCGGCCAGAGCCTGCTGGGCCTGAACGGCAGCGGCCGTCCAGGCGTTGACCGGCGGTTGCCAGGGCACGTGGGCGCCGACCCGGCGGGTCAGCATCAGGACCAGCCCGACACTGACGATGACACCGAGGACGAAGGTGGCCAGCAGCAGTTCGCCCTGGGTGCTGCTGGTGAACCAACCGCGCTGAGCGTGGTCGAACAGCGCCCCGGTGAGGCTGCGCAGCCGGTTGTACCCCTCGACCAGGGCGACACCGCAGACGAGACCGCGCGCCCAGTGGCTCCCGCGCAGGATGAAGAACGCGCCGACTCCGTAGAAGACGGCGTAACTGAGGCTGGACGTCTCGGCCTGACCGGTCTTGTCGGTCGAGCCGTAGTACACGATTCCGAGAAGGAAGTTGACGATGCCCACATCGGCAAAGCAGTTCCAGAGCGCCCGCACCAGCAGTAGGGCGGCCCATCCGAGCGCAACATGGGCCGCGACCCGGTAAAGCTTGGGCACCTCGGCAGAGTCGTGCGACCCGATGCCGGAATTGTCCCGATTTCCCCCGATGATCGCACTCACCTCTAGGAGTTCGCGTCAATATGCTTATGGTCAGATGAGGCCAAGTAGCATCATTACAAAGTGACGTGACGGTTCGCCACCTCCCGAATCCCCCGGTGTGCGATTGTGACGAAGTCGTTCGCCCGGTGCCCGGTGGCCGGAACGCCGGACCGTCACTGCCGGTGCAGTTTCCGCCAGTCGAAGGTCGAGCCCTGCGCCCTGCCGCCACCCGTGATGGCGAGTGGCGCGCGGAAGCTCGCCGTCAGGTCGTCCTGACTGTTGCGCCGACTCGGTTCGGTGGCGTTGTCCGCCGTGATCGCCTGCCCCCAGACCGACCAGACCACCCACGGCGTCCGGCTGAGGGTGTCGTTCTGGGCCTGGTTGACCGGGACGTAGAACGACTCGGCCAGCATGCGCGGTTTCCGGTAGGAGGCCAGGCCGTCGTACCACTGGGACGTCCAGGCGGACCGCCCGGACGTCCGGGGTGTGGTGCTGTAGTCGTCCACGCCGACCATGTCCACGTACTGGCTTCCCGGGTAGTAGGCCGCCGGATCGCCGCCCTTGGTGCCGTCCCAGGCCGAAGGCGACCACACGAAGATCAGATTGTGCAGTCCGCGGGTGCCGACCAGGTAGTTGTACATGATCTGCCAGAGCGCCTTGAACTTCGCCGGCGGCTGGTCGGCCCACCAGAAGCCGTTGGCGCAACTCGTGGCGTTCATCTCGTGGTACGGCCGCAGCAGGACCGGAACGCCGTGGTCGGCCAGGTAGGCCAGGTGGTCCGCCAGGTAGGAGAGATCACCGAGCAGCGCCTGGTACTCCGGCGTGTCGTCGCGCCAGTCGATGACCCGGTCGAACCAGCCCGGGTCGTGCGCGGCCGGCGAGCCGGAGCACTGGACCTCGGAGAAGGACTTCAGCTTGCTGCCCGGGTAGGGCTCGTGGAAGGACATCCCGACGATTCCCGCCGGGCCGCCCCCGTTCTCCGGCAGCGTCGTGGTCGAGCCGTCGCAGTTGTGCTCGGTGCCACCGGTGTAGTAGCTGCCGTCGGCGGGCCGGGGGAGCCCGGACCAGACGCCCTGCAGCAGGTCCACCACATCGTCGGTGTACTGCCAACCCGGTCGACACGTCGGCCACTTGCCGGTCGAGTAGCTGCGCGGGTCGCCCGCCGCCCACCCCGGCTCCTCGTACCCAGGGCCCAGATCGGCTTCCACGAAGCCTGCCAGGCGGCCGGTGAGTTCCTCGGTCTTCCGGTAGTAGTAGCCAGGTTGCTTGAGTCCCGGCTGGTCGCCGTACTCGGGGTTGAGCCGCTCGTTGTGCACTTCCACGTGCTGGCCGAGGACGGTGCCCCCGGCGGCACCGCCGCGGGCCGCGTTCTCCAGCCCGGCGAGGGCCTGATAGACCGCTTGCGCGTTCGGTGCGGCCTTGGGGTCGCGATCCGTGAGGGTGGTACTGACCAACTCGGGCGCGGTCGAATGCACCGGTGCCGGTGCCGGCGCCTGGTCGTCGAACGGGGCGCCGGCGATGAGCAGGCCGGCCACCACGCCGATGGTGGCAGTGAAGGCGGCGATCCGGATGCGCGCGTCGTGGCGCTTCCAGAACGGGGGTTCCAAGTCCGGATGGAAGACGGCCCCGTCTTGCCGGTCGCCGAACCCTCTGCCCCCCAGCATCCCACCGCACCCCTTCTGGTCGTTCGAGACGAACAATGTCGGGAAGATTACTGAAATCTCTTCAGGTCCCGGCCCCCGCGAACTGATATGGGGTCAGACTACTGCCGTCCAGGGGGACGGGCCGGGAGCCGGTCGGATCGGACATGCGGGAGACCTGAACCCGCAGTGCTCCAAAACTGCTTCACCTCCGTGACCTCCGGCAGTGTGCTCGACGTCGGCGTCGGGCATGGAGAAGCGATGTTTTCGCACGCGATTGCTCCGGCGACCTCGAGTGGCGCCGGGCGCGCGTTGCGCGCCGATCAGCCGAGCTCCCAGAGCGTCGGCGAAGCGGCACGGCTCGGTGCCGTCCGGGAAGCGTGAAAGACGGCGTCAGCCGCGCGCAGGGTCAGGCCAGAGCGGAGGTAAGGGCGGGGCGGAGGCGGCGGCGGAGGCGGTCAGCGGACTCGGGGCGGAGACAGCGGGAGCCGTCCGCCCCGGGCCTGATCACGGCGCGCCCGCCGGCTGACCGCGTCCCGCCCCAGGCCTCGGGCACCATGGGCCTCGCCCAGCACCAAGCAAGGAGCTTCGACCAATGAGCACAGCAGTCGTCGTGGGCAGCGGCCCCAACGGGCTGGGCGCCGCCATCCGGCTGGCCCAGGCCGGGCTCTCGGTCACCGTGCTGGAGGCCGCGGACCGCCCAGGGGGCGGTACGCACACCTCCGAGTTGACGCTGCCCGGCCTGCTCCACGACGACTGCGCCGCCATCCACCCCACCGGCGTCGCCTCCCCGCTTCTGTCCTCGCTCGGCCTGGAGCGTCACGGCCTGCGCTGGCTGTGGCCCGAGGTGGACCTCGCCCATCCGCTGGACGACGGCCGCGCCGGGGTCCTCTCCCGCGACATGGCGAGGACCGAGGCGTCGCTCGGCAGCGGGGACGGGGCGGCCTGGCGCCGGCTGTTCGCACCACTCGTCGCCGACTTCGCCAAGATCGCCGATGAGGTGCTCCGCCCAGTGCTTCATCTGCCCCGGCACCCCGCGGCATTGGCGAGGTTCGGGGTCGCCGCCCTGCCGCCCGCGACCTGGATGACCCGCTACTGGCGGGAAGAGCCAGCGCGAGCGCTGTACCTGGGTAGCGCGGCGCACGTGTTCGGGCGGCTGGACACCCCGCTGAGCGGCTCGGTCGGCCTACTGCTCACCACAGCCGGACACGCCGTCGGCTGGCCGGTTGCCGAGGGCGGCAGCTACGCGATCACCGACGCGATGATCCGATGCCTGGAAAGCCTCGGCGGCAGCGTCCGCACCGGCGTCGAGGTCGCCGGACTCGACCAGCTGCCCGGGTTGTTGGGCCACACCCCGGACTTCGTCATGCTCGACACGAGCCCGCGGGCGGCCGCGCGCATCGTCGGCGACCGCCTGCCTGCGCGGGTCCGCAGGTCGCTGAACCGCTACCGCCACGGACCGGCCGCCTACAAGGTCGACTTCGCGATCGACGGAGACGTGCCCTGGACCAATGAGGAGTGCCGCCGGGCCGGCACCCTGCACCTGGGCGGCAGCGCGGCCGAAATCGCCGCGGCCGAGGCCGCCACCGCGCGCGGCGTGATGCCGAAACGGCCATTCGTTCTGGTCGGCCAGCAGTACCTGGCCGACCCCTCCCGCTCCGTCCGACGCGCCAACCCCCTGTACGCGTACGCCCACGTCCCGCACGGGCACGCCGGGAGCGCGCTCGAGGCGGTCACCGCCCAGATCGAGCGCTTCGCCCCGGGGTTCCGCCGACGCATCCTGGCGGTGCACGCCCGTTCCGTGCCGCGGCTGGCCGCCGGCAATCAGAACTACGTGGGCGGCGACATCGCTGGCGGCTCCAACCACGCCCGCCAGCTCGTCTTCCGGCCCCGCGCCAGCCTTGACCCGTACAGCCTGGGCGTCCCCGGCGTGTACCTGTGCTCGGCGTCGACCCCTCCGGGCGCGGGCGTCCACGGCATGTGCGGCTTGCGGGCAGCCGAGTCGGCCCTGTCCCGCCTGGGCGCGGGCAGGGCGATCGTCCAGGCCTGGAGGGGTCACCGGGGCTGAGTTTCACCGCGGCGCCGACGTGCCTTCGCCCGTCAGCCGCCCCCATCCGCACATCGCACGCCGGACGATCTACCGCGACAGACAACCGTCCGTCAGCAGAGCCGCCCCCGAAGGGGCGGTGTCGGCACATGCCCGGTCAGTTCACCGCCGCGACGACATCCGCCTGCTGCAGAAACTGCTCCAACTTCAGCTTCAGGGCCTGGAACATGGGCAGGAGCGCGGTCCGCTGCTCCGGGGAGAGCTCGGGGAGCCGCCGACCCAGGAGCCTGCAGGTGCCGAGCCATTCGAGGAGTGCCGGGTCGGCGGTCCATCGCACGACCCGCTCCTGGATGTCACCGAAGAACTGTATCCAGTCCAGAGCGGAGTCGGGGTGCTGCGAGGGCTCGCACAGCGCGTTCCTGGTGTCGTCGTCGGCGTAACCCGCCTCGACGTGGGCGATGAGTGCGGCGCTGAACACCTGCTGGCAGGGAACCACCGCCTGCAGCGTGATGTGCGTCTGGTCGAACACCGGCACCGTCGGCCGTCGCTCCAGGCCGTCGGCGGTGCAGTCGATGTAGAGGGTTCCGGCCCGCGCGGGAATGGTGGCCTGGTCGAGTTCGATCGCGTTCTCGTCGATGCGCTTGACCCTGCCGTGGCGGACGACGTCGCCGATGCGGCGCAGCTGCTCGAGCTCGGCGCGGGCGACCGTCGCGCAACGGTACGCGGTCGGTGTGACGTCGGGCGACAGCCGCAGCAGCAGGCCGCGCTCCTCCAGCCGTGCGAACAGCTCCTGGACCGTGTCAGCGCCGGCCACGGCCTCGCGACGGGCCGCTTCCGTTTCGAGGTAGGAGTCCCCGGGCTGGGTGTGGGCGCGGTCGATCATCCAGGAATCGCGGGGCGTGATCCAGGTGATGTCGGCGGGATCGGTGCCGCGGCTGAGCAGCCACAGGCAGGCGTCGATGCCCGTCTTCCCCGCCCCGACGACGGTGTAGTGGGACGGCTGGTCCTGCAGGGCGGGCAGCTGGTTGGGGGTGATCAGGCGGACGCCGGGGGCGACCTCGTACTTGGGCGGCACCATGGCCGGCACCGTGACGTTCATGTAGGTGGCGTCCACGGTCCGCCGTTTGACGGTCACCTCGAAGGCGGCTCCGCTGACGGTGGAGTGGAAGCGCTGGACGTCGGGCCGCTGCGGATCCGGGCCGTCGTAGAACGACTTGGGGAAGTAGGAGACCCGGCCGGTCGGCAGGAGTGTCCTGCGCATCACCTGGTCGAAGTAGGCCAGGATCTCGCTGGCCGAGGCCAGCTCGTTCAGTCCGGCGTTCCAGCCGTGCTGGTCCACCGTGCCGCTGCCCAGCTCGCGGGAGTTGACGCCGTAGAAGGCCGACGGCTGGTGCAGGCGTACGAAGGGGTAGGCGACCGTCCAGTGACCGCCGGGCTGGTCATAGCGGTCGACGATGGCCACCGTCGCGTCGGTTTCGGCGATGAGGGTGTCGGCGAAGGCCATGCCCATGGCCCCGGCTCCGACGATCAGGTAGTCGACCTCAAGAGCTGTCGGCTCCAACGAATGTCGTCCTTCCGTGATTGCATTTCGAAGGTCGGGAGCCGGCTCGAAGGTCGGGAGCCGGCCGTACTCGGCGCGGCCCGCGGTTACCGGTGGAACGCCGCAGCAGAGCCACGGCGTGTGAGGACCTTTCGCTCGCGCGATGTCCAGCCGTCAGGCTCAGCGCACAAGACCGCGACGAAGAGGCGTGACTGCAGGGGCCCTTGACCGCACGCGGTGGCTCACACCGCCGCGATCAGGGCCACGCGCAGATTCCGGGCGCCGCAAGGAGCGAGGCATCGGGCCTCGCGAGGAGCGCCTCGGGGTTGACGAGGGCGTTCAGGGACTGGAGGGGTTCAAGCCGGCGGCACGCTCTTCCTCGGTGGTCGTGAGGGCGACCACCGGCATCCCCGTCGGCCCGGGGCGAACCTGCATGCCGTCCAACACGATCGTCAGGCAGCGCCTCCACACCTCGCTCGAGACCGGCTGGGTGTGCTGGATCACGCAGCTGACCATGTAGAAGATGAGCTGCAGGTCGGTCATCGCCAAGTCCGGACGTAGCAGACCGGCGTCCTGGACACGACGCATGACCGTCTCGGCTACGGGCATGAACCTGCGGCGAGCCTGCGCCACCAGGGGACGGCCCCCGACCTCGGAGAACACCACTTCTCTCAGTCCGCGATCGGCAGCCATCTGTTCCAACACCCAGGTCAGCAGGCCGACGAACCCCTCCCACGGGTCGTCATTCGCCAGAGCCTGCTCGGCGGCCACCACCAAGGCATCGACACGCTCTTCGAACAGCTCGTTGATCAGCGCTTGCTTGTTGCCGAAGAGCCGGTAGGAGGTCGCCACCCCGACACCGGCATGGCGAGCGATGTCGTCAAGGTTCACCCCCAACCCCCGTTCGGCGAACACCTCCCGAGCAGCCAGGAGCGTGCGCTGCCGGTTGGCCTCGGCATCGCGTCTCAGGCGCCGTGCGCCCCGGGACGCGGATGAATCCGTTCCGTCCATGATCCGACAGTAGCACTATCTGGAGTTGCCAACTCCACCTCCGTCGCCGACTCGCCCACTGCCCTGCCGGGTCCGGCACCGGACTGGGCGGAACTCCGGGAGCTGCGGAACGCCCCGACGGGGTGACCCAGCGCGGCTTCCGCTGAACGCGTCCGGGCGCACCAGGCGCGGGGGCCGGCCGTGCGTGAATGTCATGACCGAACGTCACGCGACTCACTGCGCCGGCACGGGCCGCACCGGGTGCTTGCTGAGGATGGACACGCGGTTGAAGGCGTTGATGGTGACCGCCACCCAGACGACTGCCGAGATCTGGTCGTCCGTCAGGGCCGCGCGGGCGGCGGCGTAGGCGATCTCCTGCGCCGTGGCGTCCGCCGGGGTGGTGGTGGCCTCCGCCAGGGCGAGGGCGGCGCGCTCCTGCGGGGTGAACAGCTCGGCGTCCCGCCAGGCCGCGAGCACGCCCAGGCGCTGCGCACTGTCGCCGCCCTGCAGTGCGGCCTTGGTGTGCACATTGAGGCAGTAGGCGCAGCCGTTGATCTGGGAGACGCGCAGGTTGACCAGCTCCACCAGCCGGCGGTCCAGCCCGGCGTCCGCCGCGACCGCGCGGACGGTCTCGGCGGTCGCGAGCAGCGCGCGGTAGGCCTGGGGGCTCTGCTTGTCGACGAACACCCGCCGGTGCTCGCTGGTCACTGCACTCACCTGAACTCCTCCGGCCCATCACTTTCGCCCGTCACTTCGCCGTGCCATAATAGTTGAAACTAAAACCATCTTGGCAAGTGGCAGAGCGGGAGTGTGCACCACCATGAGCACCATCGAGACCGACCCCGTCGACCCGCAGGTGGAGGTCCTGTCCGCCCGGGACGTCCCGCTCGGCGGCCCGCGCGCGATGACGGTCCGGCGCACCCTGCCGCAGCGGGCCCGGACCCTGATCGGCGCCTGGTGCTTCGTCGACCACTACGGCCCGGACGACGTCGCCGCGACCGGCGGGATGGACGTCGCCCCGCACCCGCACATCGGACTGCAGACGGTGAGCTGGCTGTTCAGCGGCGAGATCGAGCACCGCGACAGCCACGGCGTCCACGCCTTCGTCCGACCGGGCGAGGTGAACCTGATGACCAGCGGGTACGGCATCTGCCACTCGGAGGTGTCGACCCCCGGAACCACCGTGCTGCACGGCGTCCAGCTGTGGGTGGCGCTGCCGGAGGAGCACCGGCACACCGGGCGCGACTTCCAGCACCACGTGCCGGCTCCCGTCGCGCTGGACGGCGGCGAGGCGCGGGTCTTCCTCGGCACCCTCGCGGGCGACACCTCCCCCGTCCCGACCTTCACCCCCCTGCTCGGCGCCGAACTCACCCTCCGCCCGGCCGCGACCATCACCCTCACGGTCGACCCCGCCTTCGAGCACGGCCTGCTGGTCGACCAGGGGGAGGTCACCATGGCGGGCACCGCGCTGAAGCCGGCCGAGCTCGGCTACCTCGCTCCCGGGCCCACGACGCTGACCCTGGCCAACACCGGCTCCACCCCGGCCCGGCTGATCCTGCTCGGCGGCCCGCCCTTCGAGGAGCGGATCGTGATGTGGTGGAACTTCATCGGCCGCGACCACCAGGAGATCGTCGCGGCCCGCGAGGCGTGGCAGAACGCCTCCGACCGCTTCGGCAGCGTCACGGGCTACCCCGGCGACCGCCTCCCGGCCCCCGTCCTGCCCGGCGCGATCCTCACCCCACGGGGGAACCCCCCGGTAGCGCAGGCAGGCTGAGGCGGCGCCACACCGGTCAGGTCGACGGTGACGTCCGGGCGCCACGGGAGCAGCGCGAGGTCCTGGCCTTGCAGGGCCAAGACCAGCGCCGTCCGGGGCAGCGCCCGGCGCAGCTCGCGCAGCAGCGCCTCGGCGGTCGGCCGGTCGAGCCCGGCCGTGGGTTCGTCGAGCAGCAGGATGCGCGGGCGGCGCAGGATCGCACGGGCGACGGCGAGACGGCGGCGCTGCCCCTGGGACAGGGCGCGGCCGGCCGGGCCGACCGGTGTGTCCAGGGGCAGGGCACCGACCTCGGCGAGAGGGGCGATGACCTGGGCGAGCAGGCCTGCCACCGACGCGACATCGGCGGTCAGGCGGGCGAGCAGGGCGCCGTCGCGCCGGGCGCGCAGTTCGCGCGCGCCCCGGATCAGGCGGGCCCGCAGGTTCACCGTGGTGGCGAGGACGACCCGGTGGCTGACCAGCCGTTCGAGGTAGCGCAGCGAGGTGCGCAGCAGGGCCAGGGCGCGGACCGCCCCCGACGGGTACATCCACGACCACGTCGTGTTGGCCAGCAGCGTGACCAGCGCACAGGTCGTCAGGAACCAGCCGGACAGACCGAGCAGCGTCGCCGCGCTCAGCTCCGCCGCGGCGGCCGTCGGCGGACCCGGGCCGGTTCATCGAGGTCTTCACCGTGACCTCGTGGGCGGAGCACTGCGCCCAGCACCACGAGCGCCACACCGGGATCGACCGCGAATTCGAGTGCACGGCCCGAAAGTTCGCGCCGGACGAGCCGGTCGTGACGCACGCCGTACCGACCCGACGGTGACCCGCTCAGGCAGCGGGGAGGCCGAACCTGGCGCGGTGGGAGGCGGGGACCAGGTCGGCGTACTCGGGGTGCTTGGTGATCCACCCACGGATGAAGGGGCAGTAGGGCAGCACAGCGAGCCCCTGCTCACGCGACGCGTCGAGGGCGGCACGCGCCAGCTTGCCAGCCAGCCCCCGGCCCTCGAAGCGCGGGTCGATCTCGGTGTGGATGAAGGCGATCTCGTTGCCCGAGCGGTGGTACTCGGCGAAGCCGGCGAGTTCGCCGTCCTCGTGGACCTCGAACCGCGACTTCTCGGTGCTGTCGACGACGGACTGCTCCATGGTTCCTCCTCCTCGGATGCGGCCCGGGTGAGCCGACGAGAGAGACTGTAGTTGAAGGATCAACATCTGTCGCCCCCATCCCCCACCCTGTTCCCTCTGGGAACAGCACCGGACACCCACGGAACAGGGCGCTCCGACCGGACTGCCCGAGGCGGGCCGCCGCCCGGCGCCGCTCAGCCGCCCCTGGCACGCCGCCCCGGCCCACCCGACCGTCAGCGAGATCTGGCTGCGCCCGCTGGAGACCCACCACGGCTGAGCGAGGCACGCACGGAACAGCTTCGGTACGTCATGGGACAAACCCGCCTCTCCCCCCACCTCCTAGTGAGGGCACCATGACGCCTCGTCAGAAGGAGTACGCGCGACGCCTTTCCTCACCGTGGGTCGGGAGAACTCGGCCGATTTGCAGCTGCACTACGAGGACCACGGCGCCGGCCGACCGGTGGTGCTGATCAGGGATCCCCTCCGGCCATCCTCGCGTCGGTCAGCGCCCCGGACGCGGGTCGTGGAGTTCGGCCACGTAGCCGCCGGGGAACTGCACCAGGGCACTGTCGCGGCCGCCCGACGGCCGCGGCCCCCACGGCACCTGGGCTCCGGCCGCCCGGGTCCAGGCCAGCGTCGCGGTCAGGTCGTCGACCTGTTGTAGAGCCCGCGCAGCAGGAAGGTCACCCTCCCGGCGCCAACTCGGCACGGCCTAGGTCGCGGTCACCGCCGCGCGCTTCGTCCGCGCTGGAGGCTCCCCGGAGAGCGGCCGGGTTCGGCCACGGCCGCCGTCGACAAGTGGTGCTTCGTCACAGGTGGGCGCTGATCTCGCCGCCGGCGGTGAGCACGATGTAGACGCCGTTGGCGACGCCTCCGGCGTCGTGCTGGTTCGACTCCAGCGTGCCGTCCACGGAGTTGTCGTTGCCGATGATTTGCGCGCGGTACCGGAGGTCGCCGATCTTCGTGACCTTGGCCGTCCAACCGCCCGCGAGCTTGAACGTGCCCGGTCCCTGGTTCCCGCCGCCCATCCAGGAGTGGACCTGGCCGTCCAGCGAGAGCACGACGAACATGTCGTTGGCGTCCAGCCCGGCGTCGGAGTCGTTCGTCTCCAGCGTGGCGAGGACATCACCGTTGTGGACGATCTTGGCGACGTAGTGCTGGGCCCCGACCTCCTGGACCTCGGCCGTGCTGCCGTCCACCAGGGACTGGGTGCGGACCGGGGACTTCGGCTTGGCCGTGGTGGCCGGTGCGGTGGCCCGGGGCGATGCGGGCGGGGCGGTGGTCCTGTGCGCGCCGGTCGTGGTGGCCGGAGCGGCGGTGCCCTGCGCGTCAGGAGTGGTGGGCGTGGCGGCCGCGGTGGTGTGCGCGGCGGACGTGGAGCTGCAAGCTGTCGCGGCGGGGACGATCAGGGCGGCTGCCAGGATGGTGCCGGCCAGGGTGCGGACGGTGGTCGCGCGGCGAGTCGTAAAGGGGGACATGCAGGTTCTCCTGAGCACAGTACGGGTGAGGGCGCGCACATTGCCCGTCCCCTCTCGTGCGGGAACCGCGAGGCTATGCGGCTGGGTACACGATCGAATCTAGTGCGAACAATCGACGGAATAGAGCATTCCGTGTCACCGGACCGCAACACCTTGGGCAGCACCGTGCCGATCACAGCCGGAGCGCCACCGATTAGTTGATGGGCTGTCAGCCGAATGGGCCGGGCGGCGAACGTGCCGCGCTGGTGCACGAGTTGAGGGAACGGCAGCGCCAGGGACGCCGGGCAGCGCGCACGGTCGACCACGGCAGTCCCGAACGACGGCGCTGACGGCGCGGACCGCACCCACATCGTCGCGCAGTACGGTGCAGCCCGCGGCTCCACGTCCTTCTCCAACCCCGCGGTCATCCTGGCCACTTGACGGACCGGGACCGGGCCGCCGGTTGCGCGGCAGACGTCGGCCAGACGAACGGGACGGCTTGGCGGGTGCGTGTCAGCTGCGCATCGCCGCGCGCTCGAACCACATGGTGAGCAGGGTCGGCACCAGCGCCACCCAGAACAGCACCTGCGGGGCGGTCCGTTCGGACCACGGCACCAGCACCACGACCACCGCGATGAGCGTGCACCAGACCGACTGCCCGACCACCAGCCGCGCCCAGCCCACCCGCCGGACCAGCGACCACAGGCTCATCCGCACCCCGGCTCGCAGCCCCCGGTAGCGGCGCCAGGCACCGAAGCCCCAGACTGCGCCCATCAGCGCGAGCCCGTAGAGCCGGGTGGCCAGCGGCCCCGGCAGGGCCGTGGGGTCGCTGCCGGTCGGGAAGACCCGCGCCGCCAGGGCCGCGATCACCACGCAGAGCAGCGCGAGCCAGCGGGTGCCGCGCAGCATCCGGAACACCGCGACGTCCAGGTGCTTGCGCTGCCGGTCGGCCTGCGGGGCCTGGGGGGCGGCGGCCAGCGCGTCGGCGAATGCCTCGGCGGCGGCCGGCAGTTTGGCGCCCGCGCCCGTCAGCGGCGGACGGGCGGCATCCACCTCGGCGTACTTGGCTCGCTGGTCAAGCGCCCAGGCGTCGTGCGGGTCGATGCGCAGGGACTCGGCCACGGCCTGCCGCTGCAGGTCCACCCGGCCGTTCATCAACGCGGCCTTCCAGAGCGCGTAGTGAGCGGCGATCTGGTCCGGACCGAGTCGCACGCCGGTCGCCGCCGCCTCCAGGGCCTCGGGCCAGCGCGGCTGCCACGCGCCCAGGGCCTCTGAGAGGCCCACATGACTCTGCCAGGACTCCGGCTCCAGCCTGAGCATCTCATGGGCCGCGGCCAGCGACTCGTCTGGACGGCCCAACCGCCGGAACGCGTACGTGCGGCGCAGGTAAGCGCCGTACTCCTCCGGATTGAGGGCCAGCACCTCATTGGTGGCGTTGAGCACCTCCTGGTAGTCCCGGACCTCCTCATGGCAGCGGGCGAGGCGCAGCCAGGCAACGATGTCCGTCGGGTCCTCGGCGAGCCGTCGGGCGAGCAGTGCGCGGGCCTCGTCGATGCGCTTGAGGTCCATCAGGGCCATCGCCTGCTCGACGAGCGGGTGCAGTGCGGTCGTCACAGCTTCCGGGCCTTCTTCAGGTAGGCGAGCAACTCGTCGTACATGCCGCCCTCGTTGGCGAACATCGCCACATTGCGGGCGGCCGCGAACCACGGCTCGGTGGACGGCCGGATCGCCTTCGCGGCGCCCAGCAGGTCCTTGGTGTTGATCATGCGAACGGTGCCGGTGCGGGCGGAGTCCAGCAGCGCCGACTCGGCCGCGCTCTCGCAGACATGGGCGAGGTCGGCGCCGGAGAAGCCGTCGGTGGCCTTGACCAGCTTGGCCAAGTCGACCGACTCGATGGGGCGTTCACGCAGGTGGTAGCGGAGGATCGCCTCGCGGGCCGGGCCGTCGGGCGGCAGCACGAGGAGGGTGCGGTCAAGCCGGCCGGGTCGGCGCAGCGCGATGTCCACGTCCCAGGGGACGTTGGTGGCCGCGAGCACGAACACTCCGTCATTGACGTCGTTGACGCCGTCCAGCTCCGTGAGCAGCTGGTTGACCGTGTTGCGCATCCCGTTGTGCTGGGTGCGGCTGCGCTTGGCGCCGAGCGCGTCCAGCTCGTCGAGGAAGATGACACAGGGCGCTTGCCGGCGGGCGGTTTCGAACACCTCGTGCATGTTGCGCTCAGAGTTGCCGATCCACATGTCGAGCACGTCGTTGATCGACACGTTGATGAAGTTCGCGCCGAGCTCGCCGGCGACGGCTCGGGCGATGAAGGTCTTCCCGCACCCGGGAGGCCCGTAGAGCAGCAGGCCGCCGCGCAGGCTCTTGCCGTACAGCTTGCGCAGTTCCGGGTTGCGCATCGGCGCGAGGAAGGCGGCCTCCAGGCGGTCCTTGACCTCCTGCATTCCGCCGACGTCGGCGAGCCGCACCGCGCCGGGCGCGTCGGGGGCGTCCACGTCGTAGGCGGGTGCCTCCCCGGGGGCGCCGCTGCCGTCGACGGTGAGCGGGGCTTCCTTGACGTCAGGTTCCGCGGCGAACCGGGGCGGGACGGCGTCCCCGACCTCGCGGGCGGCGGCTTCCCAGTCGAAGCCGCCGGCCTGCTGCTCTGCGGGGGCGGCTGGCGGCGCCTGCTCCGTGGGCACCGGAGCGCCCATGGCCCGCGCCATCAGGGCCCGCGCCTGCGCGTCCCCGGGCGCCTGACTGAGCACCAGGGCCGCCTCCGCCACGGCCGCGTCAGCGGACCCAGCGCCGAGCAGCAGCTCGGCGAGGTGCAGGCGCAGGGGTATGTCCTGCGGCGCCGCGGCAACGGCCGCCCGCAGGCTTGCGATCAGCGGGGACTCGGCGGCCCCGGGGCCGATTGGGGTGTTGGTTGGTTGGTCGAGCATGCCGCAACCCTATGAACCGGCCACTTACCCGCGCCAACCGGATTCCGCCTGGCCGGCCCGCTTGACCAGCCGCCCATGCCGACGCCCGTGACCGCTGCCCCCAACGCGTGCCGATCCGTCAGAAGCCTCCACTATCAGGGGAGCTCAAAGCCCTCCTCGTACACAGAGGTTCCGTATGGGGATTTTGAGAGCCCTGCAGCGACTCCAACCCACTCCGATGCCGTAGCCGTACGACCCGCGAACTTTGGCCTGCCTGAACGCCGTTGGGCGCCCCGGGGCGCCGGACACGGATCCCCCCGCCCAATGCGCGGGCTCGCCGGCCGGGTCACCAGTTGCCCTCACCCGGGTCTACCGGTCCCAACACTCCGAATGCCTCCACGAGGCGGTCCGGTGCGGCCTGCTTCCATGAATCCACAAGAATGTCGTACAGCTCGGCCATGTCTTCCAGAGCGCCGAGTCGCACGCGTACCCAGGCGGAAGACACCTCATGCGGTGGCACCCAGAACTTCTCCGGCTCCGCAGCGATCAACTCCGCCCGATCATGCTTCGGACACCGCACGGCGAATGACGTCTGATCGTCAGGAACCGTGATGAACATCTTCCCGGCGACCCGGAACGTCGGCATGCTCCACGCCTCCTTCTCCACGGTCTCCGGGAGGGACAACGCGATACGACGGACATCATCGGCATCTACCACGGTCACCACCCTAGACAGCTTCTCCTGCAACGGGACCCCTGACCTTGATCGACTTTCCTCGCCGATCGTTGATCTACAGGGGTCCCGTTGCCATGTCCAAGCCCGTTGACCAGCATTTGCGCCATGACGCAGCGGCATCGAACAGCCAAGCCACGGCCCGGCTGAGCTGAGCCCGCAGGGGCCGCCACCACCGGTACGAATGACGAGGCGGCACCGACGCGGCTGTGAACCGGGACCGCGAAACGGCCCTGGTGAGCGAAGACGGCATTCCAGCCGCCCCCTGGCAGCGGTGTTGTGGCCACGACTGCCAGGGGTGCAACAGTCCGGCTCGGGAGCGGAGGAGCCGGCCGCAAGAGTGTTCGGTCAGCGATCGTTCGACCCGACGAGCCCGACCACCAACTGACGCACGTACGCGGCGTCGAGCCCCTCCGGACGAAAGAGGATGCGGTACATCATGGGGGCGACGACGCGGTCGAAGACCGTCTCGACGTCGGGTGTGTTCTCCTCGCGGCCGGCCGCGCGATCGAGGATGACGTCGATCTGCTCGGCCGCGTAGGCCGAGCACTGGCCGGCGTTGGTGCCGTTCGGGTCGCCGAGCAGGGCGTCGCGGATGTAGGCGCGGCCCGTGGGGGCGGACATCTCCTCCAGGAACTGCTCGGCCCAGGCCTCAAGGTCGGACCTCAGGCTTCCCTTGTCCTCCGGCGCCGTCTCGGGCCGCAGACGCTCGACCGCCACGTCCGACAGCAGCTCCTGCAGGTCGCCCCAGCGGCGGTAGATCGTGGACGGGGTGACTCCGGCGCGGGCGGCCACCAGGGGGACCGTGAGGGCTTCGCGGCCCACCTCCGCCTCGAGTTCGCGCACGGCGGCGTGCACCGATGCCTGCACCCTGGCGCTGCGCCCACCGGGGCGCACCATGGTCTTTCGGCTCATGGAACCACCTTAAAGCAAATATGCTGCTTCAAGTGCTCGTCCTGGCCCCGGCCGGTGCGGCCGGGGCCACTCGGTCGGTTCGTCACACCGCTGCCAGCCGGCGCGCGGGCCGGGTCTGCTCGTAGGCGTGGCCGACCCGCAGCAGCACCGGCTCCCCGAGGGGTCGGCCGAGCAGTTGCATGCCGATGGGCAGGCCCGACGTGTCGTGGCCGACCGGGACGGACAGCGAGGGCACCCCGGTGATGTTGGCGGGGGCGGAGAGGCGTACGTAGGCGTCGGAGACCCCCTCGACGGTGCCGTCCGACCAGGTGATCGCCTCGTCGTCCGCCTTCACCGCAGTGGCCGGGACCGTCGGGGCGGCGATCACGTCGACCTCCTCCAGCAGGCGGGCCCAGGCCTGCTGCATGAGGGTGCGCGAGCGCTGGGCGCGCAGGTAGTCCCCGGCCGGCATCAGCTCGCCGGCTTCGAGAAGGATCCGCACGTCAGCCTGGTACAGCTCGGGGACGGCGCGCACGGTGCGCTCGTGGTAAGCGGTGGCCTCCGGCACCATCAGGCCCCACTGGGTGGCCTGGATGTAGCGCGTCATCGGGATCTCGACCTCGACGAGCTGCGCTCCGAGGCTCTCGAGCTCGGCTGTGGCGCGCCGGACGGCGGCCTCTACCTCAGGGTCGACGTGGTCGAAGTAGTAGTTGCGCGGCACGCCGATGCGCACGCCCGTTAGTTCCGTGGCGCCGCCCGGCCGGTAGTCCGGGCCGGAGGTGGCCAGGGAGGCGGGGTCGCGGGGATCGTGGCCGGCCAGGGCGGACAGGACCAGGGCGGTGTCCTCCACGGTGCGGGTGATCGGGCCCACGTGGTCCAGCGACCAGGACAGGGACGTCACACCGTGGCGGGGGACGAGGCCGTAGGTCGGTTTGAGGCCGACGACTCCGTTGAGCGCGGAGGGCACCCGGATCGATCCGCCGGTATCGGTGCCCAGAGCGAAGGTCGCGGCGCCCGCGGCGACGGCGACGGCGGAACCGCCGCTGGAGCCGCCGGCGACCCGGTCCCGATCCCAGGCGTTGTGGGTCTGCGGGGTGGTCAGACCGTAGGCGAACTCATGGGTGTGCGTCTTGCCGAGCAGGACCGCACCGGCCGCGACCAGGCGGGCGGCGACCGTGCCGTCGGCCTCAGCGCGGTGGTCCGCCCGGACCCGGGAGCTGGCCGTGGTGGCCGCGCCGGCGACGTCGATCAGGTCCTTCAGCCCCATGGGGATGCCGTGCAACGGGCCGCGCAGACGGCCGGCTGCGACATCCTGCTCAGCCTTGCGCGCCGCCCGGCGGGCCTCCTCCGCCGCGACGGTGACGTAGGCCTGAAGGTGCCGCTCCACTTGCTCGAGGCGGTCGAGGACGGAGTCCACCAGCTCGACGGGGGACAACTTTCGCGCCCGGATCGCGTCAGCAGCTGCGGCGATGGACAGTTCATACGGCTGCATCGTTCTTCTCCTCTCCGGCGCGGTAGGCGGCGGCAGGCGGGGTGTCTCCGAAGTCCAGTTCCCGCAGGATCGCGACGACGGACTGGATGTGGTTGGCGGTGGCGGCCACCGCGTCGAGCCGGTCAGTCGGCAGTGGGAGCCCGGCGCGGTCGGCCCAGCGGGCCGCCTCCGATGGCGTGAGTTCGGCAGCGGACATGAACGTTCTCTCCTGATCGGACTGGAGCGACGGAGCGATCATGGGCGACCCTCCGCACCAAAAGCTAACCGTTTGCTTTAGCTGACGCTAGGGGCTATGGTGAATTAAAGCAAACCAATTGCGTTTAGCGGGAGGGGTCCCATGTCCAACGCCATGTCAGACGCAGCCGCGCAGTTCCCATGCCCCGCCGCCCGCACCCGCGCGGCTTCCTTCGCCCTCGACGTGTCGATCGTCGCCCTCCTCCTGGCCGCCTCCAGTGCGCCGACGCCGCTGTACCCGCTGTACCAGGACCAATGGGGCCTGACCGCCCTGACGATCACGGTGGTCTTCAGCGCCTACGCCCTGGCGCTGCTGGTGGCCCTGCTCACCGTCGGAGGGCTCTCCGACCACCTAGGGCGGCGGCCCGTCCTGATGGGGGCCCTGGTCCTGGAGGCAGCGTCCATGCTGCTGCTGGCCTCCGCGGACGGCGCCGGGCCGCTCATCGCCGCCCGCATCCTGCAAGGGGCGGCCACGGGCGCCGCCACCAGCGCCGCGGGCGCCGCCCTCCTCGACCTCGAGGACCCCCGGCGTCCCGGCCGGTCCGCCCTGGCCAACAGCATCGCCCCGGTCGTCGGCATGGCGGCCGGCGTACTGGTCTCCACCCTGCTCGTGCGCTTCGTTCCGGCTCCCACGGCCACCGTGTACGTAGTCCTGGCAGCACTCTTCGCCGCCCAGACGATCGCGGTCATCCTGACGCCGGAGACGGCCCACCCGCACCCTGGCGCACTGCGCTCCCTGCGTCCGCAGCTCGCCGTGCCGCCCTCGGCGCGCCGCGCCCTGCTGGCAGCCGGCACCGGAGTCGCCGCCGTCTGGGCGCTGGGCGGCTTCTACTCCTCCCTCGGACCGGCGCTCGTACGCCTGGTGGCCCCCGGCGCCCCGCACGTGTTTGCCGGGATGGTCTTCTTCATCGTCAGTGCCGGGGCCGCGCTCACCGTGTGGGGGCTGCGCAGGACCGCGCCGCTCGCCGCCGCCACCGGCGGAACCCTGGTGGTCATCCCCTCCGCGGCCCTGAGCCTGCTCGGTCTGCACAGCGCCAGCCTGACCGCCGTCTACGGCGGCGCGGCCCTGGCCGGCATCGCCTTCGGTGCTGTCTCCCAAGGCGCGCTCCGCGCGATGCTCGCCTCGCTCGACGAAGGGGACCGCGCCGCGACCCTGGCCGCCTATTACGTCCTCAGCTACCTGTCCATGAGCCTGCCCGCCATCGCCGCAGGCGCCGCCACCCAACACTTCGGGCTGCGGACCACTTCCCTCACCTACGCCGTGGCCGCCGCACTCCTCGCTGTCGCGGCGGCGGCAGCACTCACCGCGTCTGGACGCAAGGCACTCCGCACCGCAGACGACCACCTCCGCTGAAACCACTGAAGAACAAAGGAACGACGGACCATGAACGCTTCACCGGCCGACCAGACCACCGCCATCCCCTCCTGGATCGTGGGCGCTGTCACCGTCCACCGCATCGACGAGGTCCTCCTGCCGCCCGCGACCGGCCACTGGCTGCTGCCGGACGCCACCACGGACGTGGTCAAGCACCAGGACTGGCTGCACCCTGACTTCGCCGACCACGAGGGCATCCTGCACATCGACAGCCACAGCTTCGCCTTCACCGTCGGCGGGCTGCGCATCCTCGTCGACACCGGCATCGGCAACGGCAAGGAGCGGGCAAACCCGGCGTGGCACAACCTGCGGACCGACTTTCTCGAGCGCCTCACCGCTGCCGGCTTCCACCCGGACTCCGTCGATCTGGTGATCCTCACCCACCTGCACGCCGACCACGTCGGCTGGAACACGCAGGAGGTGACTGGCGAGTGGGTCCCCACCTTCCCCAACGCCCGCTACGTCACCTCCCGCGCCGAGCGGGAGTTCTGGGCCACGTACGACATGGAGGAGGCACGCAGGCAGATGTTCCGCGACTCCGTGATCCCGGTCGAGGAGGCGGGGCTGCTCGACCTCGTCGACGTCCCAGCCGAGGGGGTCGAGATCGCCCCGGGCCTGCGCCTGCTGCCCACGCCCGGTCACACCCCCGGCCACATCGCTGTCGAGCTGACCAGCCAGGGGGAGACGGCGCTGATCACCGGCGACTGCATCCATCACCCGGTCCAGTTCGCCCACCCCGCCATCGGCGCCTGCGTCGACATCGACCCGGCGCAGTCCGAGGCCTCGCGCCGCAAGCTGCTCGGCTCCCTCGCCGACACGGACACCCTGGTCCTCGGCACGCACTTCGCGCCGCCCACCGCCGGCCGCGTGGTCACCCACGAGGACGCCTACCGGCTCGCGCCCGTCCCCGCCACCCCGCGGACCGTCCTGCACTGACCACGTGGGCCAGAGAGCCCGTGGCCGAGCCCTCGAGCGTGTCGGAAAGCTTCGCTGACACACCCCCAGATGATGACGGCCGCGAAGGTCACGGTGCCCAGGAACGCGTGCCCTCGCTCGTCATGGCGGGTAGCCACGGCTCGGAAGCCCTTGAGCTTGTTGATCGCCCGCCCGACGACGTTGCGCTTCTTGTACCGCTCCCTGTCGAAGCCGGGAGGTCCGTTCCGCCTGGCCGGAGGCGATCGGTGGGGTCCGGGGAGACGACCCGGGCGTTCCCGTCGTCGGTGGAATGACCGTCCCGGCCGAGGTCGACGAGGGCGCGCATCTCGGGGCGGTGCTGGGCGGGCCGGTCGTCGGCCGCAGGTGGAAGCACCGCGACGGCGCTCGGGGCCTGGATCCTCTGCCTCGCACAGCCAGCAATCACCGGCATTGTTGCTGGCATTGGGTGAGATTCCATTCCTCTGCCTTTCGGTAGAGGGACGGTCCTGCGCAAGGCGTACGGGCCCGGCGCGGGTGGGGCCCATAATCGGCGTTATGTTTTTCAGCGCTTCGTTGGCCTTCGCTGGCCGTCTGGCCGCCCGGGGCCCGGTCTCCGGACCCGGAGAACGGGCGCGGTGCCTCTGGCGGGGGGTGGGTGAGGCGATTCTCGCCGGGCTGCTGGTGTTGCTCACATTTGCCGCTGAGAGGCCGTCGCTGCGGATGTCGTTCGACAACGCGTCGATCTTGGCGCTCATCGGCGTCGGGCTGGTAGTGGTACGGCGTCGGTTCCCGGTGGCGAGTGTGCTCGGGCTGTCCGCGCTGATGGGCCTGCTGCCCTCCACGGGGCTGCTGACCGCAGTGGCCTCACACACCGCCACCCGGCTGACGAAGGCGCCGCAGCGCCGCGCCGCGCTGCTGCTCGCCGGGGTAGCGCTGCCCATGCTGGCCTGTTTCGTGTCGGCTCCCGCCACCGGGATCGGCAGCAGGCCGTACGGGCTCGCGCTCGGTGCGGTACTCGCCGCGACTACGGTCCTCATACCAGGGCTGGTCGGCACGGCGGGCGGGCAGCAGGACCGGCTGCTGCAGGCACTGCGGGAGCGTACGGCTGCCGCCGAGGAGGCGCGCCGGCTCTCGGACAGCGAGTCGCGCCTGCACGAACGGTCGCGCATAGCCGCGGAGATGCACGATCTGGTCGGACACCGGCTGAGCCTGATCTCGCTGCACGTGGGCGGTTTGGAGATGGCGCTGCGCGAGGAGTCGCCGGAGCTGCGGGAGGAAGCCACGCTGGTGCGGCGGGCCACTCGTGACGCGATGCGGGAGCTGCGCGAGGTGCTGGGGGTTCTCGGCCCGCTGGGGCGGGACACCGGCACTGACGTGCTGACCGACGCGACAGGAACCCGCTCGGACATCGAGGTGTTGGTCGAGGAGTCACGCGGCGGCGGCATTTCCGTCGAGTTCTCCTGGGAGGGGGATGACCTCGACACGCGGCCAGCCCGCGTGCGGCGTGCGGTGCACCGGGTGGTGCGCGAATCGCTGACCAACGTCCATCGGTATGCGGCCGGGGCCCATGTGACCGTCACGGTCACGCACACCGACGGGCGGGTGGGGATCCGGGTCCGTAACGGCGTTGTGCCCACAGCCCCCGCCACTACAGGACTCGGTTCTGGGCGCGGGCTGATCGGTCTGCGGGAGCGGGTGGCGCTGCTCGGCGGCACTTTCGAGGCGGGCGCGACGCCGGGCGGCGGGTTCACCGTCACGGCGGAGATCCCCGCGGATCCGGGAATCGGCGGAGGGTGGACTGACGCGGCGCCGCGCGAGGCGGCGGCGGTCGGCGCCGCTGAGCCCGGCCGGGGGCTCTCGCGCGTCGAGCTGCGGCTCACCGGCGCCGTCACCGGGCTGCTCGGCCTAGTGGGCGTGGGCGTGATGATGCTGTTCGGGGTGGTGATGGTGCACAAGGCCCTGCCCGGCCCCGGCTACCACCCAGAGACGCCTCGGGTAGGGATGGCGAGGCAGCAGGTGGAGGGTGCCGTGCCCCCGGACGACAAAGTGGTGCGCGCAGCCGCCTTCGGCCGTGAGCCAGAACGCCCCGAGTCCGCCACGGACTGCCTCTACCCGTACGTGCAGAGCAAACCCCAGGGCGGGCGGCTCGACATCGTCCGCTACTGTTTCCGCTCTGACACGCTGATCACAATCGACCGTTTTGCGGTGCCTATGGTGACCGACGGGCTCCACGGGGGCAGGACACATGGCTGACCACGCCGATGTCACCGATTTCGGGGAAGGTCCTGGGACGGGCTCCGTGATCCGGGTGCTGCTCGCCGACGACGAGGAGATGATCCGGCACAGTGTCCGGCTGATCCTCCGGCACGCCGACGGCATCGAGGTAGTGGGCGAGGCAGCCAACGGCGCCGACGCCACCCGGCTCGCCGTCGAGCACCGGCCCGACGTGGCGCTCCTCGACATCCGTATGCCCGTGCTTGACGGGCTCGCGGCCATCGCGCGGCTGGTCGCCCTCGTCCCCAAGCCGAAGGTGGTCATGCTGACCACCTTCGGCGAGGAGGAGTACGTCATCCGGGCACTGCAAGCCGGTGCCACCGGTTTCCTGCTCAAGGACGACGGGCCGCAGGAGCTGATCAGCGCGGTACGGGCCGCGGCGGCAGGCGACGCGGTCCTCTCGCCCGGCGTCACCGCAGCCGTCATCCAGCGGATGCTGCGCGGCGGCGGGGCCGTCACGGAAGCCAGGACCAGCGCACCGGACCGGCTGGTGGCGGGGCTGACCGACCGGGAGCGCGAGGTGCTGGCCATGCTGGGGAAGGGGCTGCCCAACCTCGCGATCGGGCAGCACCTCGGTATCGGGGTGGGGACGGTCAAGACGCACGTCCGGTCGATCCTGGAGAAGACGGGGACGGCCAGCCGGGTCCAGGCGGCCCTCCTGGCCCACCAGGCGGGCCTCATGGGCTGAAGGCCCGCTGCCCTGGGCCGTGTCCGATGTGCTGCACCGCCCAGGGCAGGGGCTGCCGACGGCTCCTGGGACGCTTCCACCAGAGCTCCGAGGTAGCGGCCGGGGAGGTCTTGGGTGTCTATTCCCTAAGGCAGAGGCACTGTGGTCCGCGAGGCGTACGTCCCTGCGGCCGCTCTGTCTTTCGGCATGCCACTCATTTCCGCCCTCGGAGCGACGGATCCGGGGCACCTGCGCGACCACGATGGAAGGCAGTTGACCCCGCTCTCCAGGAGTACCCCCGTGTCGCAGGCAGCAGCTAGCTCCACAACCCTCCAAGCTCCCTGCGGCGTTGCCGCGCGTGCGACAGAGCTGAGCAAGGTCTACGGCCACGGCGAGACCCGCGTTGCCGCCCTCGACTCGGTGACCGTGGAGTTCGGACGCGGCCGGTTCACCGCGATCATGGGCCCGTCCGGCTCCGGCAAGTCGACGCTGATGCACTGCATGGCCGGGCTCGACACCATCTCCGTCGGATCCGCCAGGATCGGTGACACCGAGCTGTCCAGCCTCAACGACCAGCAGCTCACCAAGCTCCGCCGGGACAAGATCGGCTTCATTTTCCAAGCGTTCAACCTGCTCCCCACCTTGAACGCGATCGAGAACATCACGCTGCCGATGGACATCGCCGGGCGCGGACTCGACCAGGCATGGCTCTCCAAAGTCGTCGAAACCGTTGGTCTCACCGATCGGTTGAAGCACCGCCCGGCGCAGTTGTCGGGCGGCCAACAGCAGCGAGTCGCTGTGGCCCGCGCGCTGGCTAGCCGCCCTCAGATCATCTTCGCGGACGAGCCGACAGGAAATCTCGACTCGCGCTCCGGCGCCGAGATCTTGGGCTTCCTGCGCGGCTCGGTACGGGAGTTGGGGCAGACGGTGGTTATGGTCACCCACGATCCGGTGGCTGCCTCGTACGCGGACCGCGTCATCTTCCTCGCCGACGGCCGCATCGTAGACGAACTGCGGAACCCCACAGCTGACGACGTCGTGTCCCACATGCGGAATCTTCCTGGAGAAACTCCCCGGATGCCCCGGTCCGGCGCCAAGGAGCGCGCCAGCTGACCCCATTCGGCCGCGCCGTGGTCCTCAACTCAGCTCCGCTTCAGGCACCTTCCCCCTCCTCCAGGACTGAACCATGTTCCGTACCGCCCTGCGCAACGTGCTAGCGCACAAGGCCAGACTGCTGATGACCGTGCTCGCCGTACTGCTCGGCGTCGCCTTCGTCTCCGGCACCCTGATCTTCACCGACACCATCGACAACGCCTACAAGAACCAGTCGGCCAAGTCGTACGACAACGTGGCCGTCGCCATCACCAGCTACGGCAGCCCGTCGGGCCAGCACGACGAGGGCATCAGCCAGCAGACCCTCAACCAGGTCGACAAGCTGCCGGGCGTCACCTCCGCCACCGGGCTGGTCTCCGGGTTCGCCGGAGTCGCCGACGCCAAGGGCAAGTTGATCGACGACGGCTGGACCAACTCCGGCGCCAACTTCGCGCCCGGCAGCAACGGCCAGGACCCGCGCTACGCGTTCGTCTCCGGCCGAGGCCCGGCGCGCACCGGTGAGGTCGCGCTGGACAAGGACACCGCCGACAAGGGCGGCTTCCACGTCGGCGACCCGGCGCGGATCGCCACCAACGGCCCGGTCAAGACGTACACCGTCACCGGCATCTTCACCACCGACGACGGCTCGGTGAGCGCCGGCGGCTCGCTGGTGCTGTTCGACACCGCGAGCGCCCAGTCGCTCTACCTGACCCCCGGCCACTTCTCGGAAGTGACCGCCACCGCCGACAAGGGCACCTCACCGCAGACGATCCTCGACGAGATCACCCCGCTGCTGCCCAAGGACGGCCACACCGTCGCGCAGACCGGCAAACAACGTGCCGAACAACAGGCCCAGGGGTTCGGGAATTCGTTCGCGGCCACCAACACCATGATGACGGTGTTCGCCGAGGTCGCACTCTTCGTCGGGGGCTTCCTGATCGCCAACACCTTCACCATGCTGGTCGCCCAGCGCACCAAGGAACTGGCACTGCTACGGGCGCTGGGCGCAAGTCGCCGCCAGGTGCGCCGTTCGGTGCTCACCGAGGCGCTGTTCGTGGGCGCGGCCGGGTCGGCGGTCGGTTTCGCGGCCGGAGTCGGAGTGGCCGTGGCGCTGCGTTCAACGATGAATTCGCTTGGTCTCAAGGTGCCTTCGGGACCGGTGGTCGTGGCGCCGTCGACGACGCTCACCGCGTTCGCGCTGGGTGTACTGATCACTGTGTTCGCCGCCTGGCTGCCCGCTCGCCGGGCCGCGAAGATCCCGCCGGTCGCCGCGATGAGCAGTGCGGAGCTACCGGCGCCCACCAAGTCCCTGGTACTGCGCAACACCTTCGGCGGGCTGCTGGCCGTGGCTGGTGCCGCGCTGATCTACACGGGCAGGGCGCTGACGGTCAAAGACGCCGAAGACGTCATTGGCGGCGGGGCGTTTCTGCTGCTCGTCGGCGTGATCGTGCTGACCCCGTTGTTGTCGCAACCGATCATCGCGCTTGTACGGCGGCCGTTGACCCGGCTGTTCGGCGTCTCGGGCGCCCTCGCCGCCGGTAACGCACGGCGCAACCCGCGCCGTACCGCTGCCACCGCCTCGGCGCTGGCCATCGGCCTGACGCTGATCACCGGCTTTACGGTGCTGGGCGTCTCCGTCGGTCGGAACATCGACAGGACCACGGTGGACAACCTGTCAGCCGACTACATGGTGCAGATGGTCAACAACGACTCGCTCGACGACTCGTTGGCGACCACGATCTCGAAGGTGCCGGGCGTCACTGCGGCAACCGCCCTACGGCAGTCCCACTTTGACGTGGGCGGCAAGTCCTCATCGGTCACCGCTGCCGACCCCAACGGGCTGTCGAAGACCGTCAAGATCACGATGGTGCACGGTTCGCGGAACGCGCTGGGCGATGGGAAGGTCCTGGTGGCCGACGAGGTTGCCAACAAGCGCGGGTGGAAGGTAGGCGACCCACTCCAGGCCAGCTACCCCGACGGGTTCAAGGTCCAGGTGACGGTGGGCGGAACCTTCGCGGACAACCGCATGCTGGGCAGTGTCGTCATGCCGGAACGGATGGTGACACCGCATCTGAACAAGCCCGAGATCCCCATGGTGCTGGTCACCGTCTCCGGTGGGGCCAACGACAAAACCGCCCAGGCCATCACTGATAGCTTCGGTGACAACCCTGCGATCTCAGTCCTGGACCGGAAGGGCATCCGCGACGCCTTCGGCGGCCAAGTCAATACCGCGCTCAACCTCATGTACGGGCTGCTGGGCATGTCCCTGATCATCGCGGTGCTCGGGGTGATCAACACCCTGGTGATGGCCGTCTTCGAGCGGCGCCGCGAGATCGGCATGCTGCGGGCCGTCGGCCTCGACCGCACCGGGGTCAAGCGGATGATCCGACTGGAATCGGTGGTCATCTCGCTCTTCGGCGCGGTGACTGGCGTGGCGCTCGGTCTGTTCATCGCCTGGGCGGCAGGAGACGCGGTCGCCCGGGACATTCCGGGGTACGTGATGGTCATCCCCTGGTTGCGTATCGTGGTCTTCCTCGCGCTGGCGGCCCTGGTGGGAGTACTGGCGGCGAGCTGGCCCGCACGGAGCGCGGCGAAGCTGGACGTACTCGGCTCCATCAACGCGGAGTGAACCGCCCCGGGGCGGATGGAGACGCGGGCCCCCGAACGGCTCGCGGAGGAACGCCGACGTCCGCACCCGCTGTCGGGGCGTCCGTTCACCGCAGCGTTGAGAAGGCCATACTGCGGGCCGCAATCTGCGATCAGTGGTACCGGACGGAAAGACGGTATGGGTCACGGCGCGCGGAAGCAGCGCCCTGCTCGCCTTCGACGCCGCAAAACCCACCACCGACCCCCAGCACGCCCTGCTGACCTCCGTCCAGGTCGGCACCTCCCCAGTCGCCGGGATTCCGCCCCGCAGCCCCAACTGCAACCCGCGCGCGGAACGATTCACACACTCCGTGCGGGAGGAGTGCACCGACCGGCTCCTACTGTTCGAGCGAGGCCACGCGGAGAAGATCCTCGGCGACGAGCGGGACCGGCGGTACTACGCGGCGGGAGCGGCGCGCCGGGGCGTCCGGCGGCGGCCGGCGGAGCCCCGGTCGTCGCGGCCGGAGGCGGCCCGGGTGTCGCCGGCGGCATACGCGGGGCGGCCGCGGCGGCCGCGACTCGTGGACGGGCCGCGGCGCGGCCGCTCGACGACGGGGTCGGCGATCACGGTGGGAATGCCGGTGGGCACGCGGGCGCCGGTGATACGGGCCAGGTCCTCGTCGCCGGCGAGGACCCTGGTGGTGACGGGGGTGATGCCGGCGGTGGTCATCATGCGGGCCATCGCGCGGCGCTGGTTGGGCAGGACGAGGGTGACGACGGTGCCGGACTCACCGGCCCGGGCCGTGCGCCCGCCCCGGTGCAGGTAGTCCTTGTGGTCGCCCGGCGGGTCCAGGTTGACGACCAGGTCGAGCCCGTCGACGTGGATGCCCCGGGCGGCGACGTTGGTCGCGATCAACGCGGTGACCTGGCCGGTGCGGAACTGCTCCAGGGTGCGGGTGCGCTGGGGCTGGGACTTGCCGCCGTGCAGGGCCGCGGCCTTCACCCCGTTCGCGAGCAGGTCCTCCACCAGGCGGTCCGCGCCGTGCTTGGTGTCGACAAACATGATCACCCTGCCGTCGCGGGAAGCGATGTGGGCGATCGTGGCGTTCTTGTCGAAGTTCTGCACGTGCAGCACGTGGTGCTCCATGGTGCTGACCGCTGCCGCGGACGGGTCCACCGAGTGCGTGACCGGGTCCTTCAGGAAGCGCCGCACCAGGCGGTCGACGTTGCGGTCCAGGGTGGCGGAGAACAGCATCGTCTGGCCGCCTTCGGCGACCTGTTCGAGGAGCTCGGTGACCTGCGGCAGGAAGCCCATGTCGGCCATCTGGTCGGCCTCGTCGAGCACCGTGATGCCGACCCGGTCCAGCCGGCAGTCGCCACGCTGGATCAGGTCCTTGAGCCGGCCCGGAGTGGCCACCACGACCTCCGCCCCGCGGTTCAGCATCCATGCCTGGCGGCTGATCGACGTCCCGCCCACCACGGTCGCCATCCGCAGGCGCACAGCGTGGGCGTAGGGGGTGAGTGCCTCGGTGACCTGCTGCGCGAGCTCGCGGGTGGGGACCAGCACCACGGCCAGCGGGTAACGCGGCTCGGCCCTCTGCCCGACGGTGCGGGCCAGCACGGCGAGGCCGAACGCGATGGTCTTGCCGGAGCCGGTCCGGCCTCGTCCGAGGACGTCGCGGCCGGCCAGCGAGTTCGGCAGCGTTGCGGCCTGGATCGGGAACGGCGCGGTGACGCCCTGGCGGGTCAGCACCGACAGCAGCGCCTTCGGCATGTCCAGCTCGTCGAAGGACTCGACGGCCGGCAGTGCCGGGGTCGTGCTCACCGGCATCGCGAACTCGCCATGCGCGGAGGGGTCCCGAGGGGCGCTCCGGCCGGAGGGGCGTCGGCCTGTGGCGGGCCGGTCGCCGTAGAAGGAGCCGCCACTGGAACGGGAGCCGGCCGCGGAGCGGAAGTCGGCGTTGTGGTACGAGGAGCGACGGGAGCGGGCCATGCGGAAAACCTTCCTCGGGTGGCACGTCACGAGGAAGGCTCCGTGGCGCGGAGCGCCGGACGGAGACCGCAAGGGAACGGGCCTGAAATGTGACGGGCGGAGCGTGGACGGTGGAACCGTGCGGCACGTCACCTACTGTCGGCGCTCACCGCGGAGGGCGGGAGCGAAGAACCTCGAACCGTGAGCTGTCACGGCAGGGCGCCGATCCGGACGCGGCGCTGTGCGTCTCGCGTGGGAATGGCCGCCGGTGGCGGAGCCAGGGGCTTGAACGGCCGGGAGGATGCGCCGTGGCGCGATGACCGAGGGGCCCGCACCGGGCATGTGCGCGGTGCGGGCCCCTCGCTACCAGGCGAGTGCCGTGGCAGAAGAACTACAGCGGGCGAATGTTCTCGGCCTGCGGGCCCTTCTGGCCCTGCGTGACGTCGAACTCGACCTTCTGGCCCTCAAGCAGCTCACGGAAGCCGTTGGCGTTGATGTTCGAGAAGTGGGCGAAGACGTCGGGGCCGCCACCCTCCTGCTCGATGAAGCCGAAGCCCTTCTCCGAGTTGAACCACTTCACAGTGCCATTAGCCATTAAGAAATCTCCTTCAAGGGACTGTCCGAAGCACGCAGAGTGCGGGCTTCGAGTCACCGCATGGAGCGCCCACCGGGGAAGAGCCGGGGAACAAAAATGCGCCTGCAACACATCAGCAGGCGCACACAAAGTTCATGGGAACCACTACTGCAACTAAGTCGACTGTAGCAGGCCACGGCCCGCCGCGGTGGGATGTTTCACCCCTGATTCTGCGGGAGCCTTCCCCGGGGGCGGCCGGTTCCGAGCCGAGAGGAACGTGAACACGCCTGGAGGGCAAGCCCCTTGAGCATCCGGCCCGCACCCCGTCGAGGTCGACGGCTCCCAGGGGAGGGCGATTCCCGCGGTGCGGAACGCCTGCCCTCGCGGTGACAGCCCCGCGAAGGCGGCGCACCACGCCGCCCACCGGCGCCATTCAGGGGGCGCACTGGACTGCGGGCGCGGCATTTCAGCCCGACTCGAACTCGAATGCGCTGGAAAGGCCCGCGCCCGCGCTTCCAGGTGCATACTGGCGGGAATGACGAAATTCTCAGCAGGTCGCCGCCCCCTGCCCACCAGCCCCTTCAAGACCCGGGCGGAGGCACCGCGCAAGCACTTCGCCATCGGCGACCGGGTCACCCATGACGGGTACGGCCTCGGCCGGGTCATCGCCGTCGAAGGTGACGGCGACATCGCGGTACTCGTCGACTTCGGATCACGACAGGAACGCATCACCCAGCCGTACACCGCGATGTTCAAACTCTGACCCCCGACGCCCCCGGCGCTCGGCCGATTGCGCCGCGCAGCACGCGGGCGGAGCACGCCGAGCGGGACGGTGGGACATCGGCCGGTGTGGCGTCGAGGGGGGTGCGCCCCGACCGAGAACCACACGGCCCCCCGTGCCCGGCCAGGCGCCACAGCCGCCGATCGGCCTCGCCGTACCGCGAGGACGCCGGCCACAGCTGCACATGGGCTGCGGCCGGCGCATCGGAGCGGAGAGCGTTCACGGTCAGCCGCCACCCCGGACCGCGGCGTGGCACCGACGGTGACTCGAAGGGGTTCAAGTAGCGCCGACAGCCGGGACCTCAATATCTTGGCTTCTTTGTGACTCAACTGCACCGGAATCAAAGGATGTTGAGACTCATCACAACATCCCTCGCTGGCGAAGTGCGACCCCGAGTGACATACCGTCAGCGTCAAGTTCATGCATGGACGCCCGTTTTCGCCCATGGGCGCTCATCGCGTGCGACCCCAAAGTGATCCCCAGCGGTCCCCAGGGCTCTGGACCGGCTCCAGTCGCCGCGAGTGACAGCAATCTGACTGTCCTTCACTGGTCATCCAGCAGATCCGCCGCCAGCTCGACCAGCCGGACCTCTTCAACCGCCTCAACCGAGACAGTCACGTCACTCATCAGGTGCTACTTCCATGATCGGGAGCTACACCGAAGACCGGTACAGACCCAAAACGCTGGTCGGGACGACAGGATTTGAACCTGCGACCCCTTGACCCCACGTGTTCGGCGGCGACTCCCCGACGGAGGACGCCAGTACCCCAGGGGTCGGCCGAGCTGGATGGAGCGTTTGGCCAGGCCCCACCAGTAGCCGTCGATGACGGTCTGCTGCCGGTCGAGGTCGTCCTCACCGGCGCCGAGGCCTACCGGGGTCGTGGACCCTGTGGGGCGACCATCTACCGCTGAAGATCGTGCTCTCCCCCTGTCGCACGATCGTCGCTCCGCTGGTCGACCACATCGAGTCGCTGCACCGTCAGCACCCGGACCTCACTCTCACCGTCGTCCTCCCGGAGATCGTCGTCCGGCACTTGCGGCACCGTCTCCTGCACAACCGACTCGCGGCTCGGCTGCGACGGGCACTCCGCCCCCTGCCCAAGGTCGTCGTCAGGACCGTCCCGTTCCACGTGTAGCACGGCGGGAAAGCAGCCCGACGTGAGCATTCCCGGGTTCCGCATCGACTCGGAGTAGCCTGGATGTCACCGAAGGCACCTCGTATGCCAGCACCGGACACTGGCGTCGTCTCCGGCGCACGGCTATCCCGGATCTCTCTCTTGTCGGGTCCGGAGACAGGTTCTCGATCATGACCGTGACCCTCGATCGCGCGACGACGCTCCGGACTCCAAAACTCCCTGTCTGGCTGTCGCTTGCGTCCGGCGGCGTCCGTACGGGCCGTCTGGACGGTGCCTGGTGGCCTCGATCGCGTGATCTTCTTCTCGAACTTCCCGACCTGGCAGCGGAATTGGAAAAACGGTGGGGCCGGGTCATCCGGATCACCGTGAACCCGGCGCAGTGGCCGGCCATCCCGCGGCGGATTCCGGTCGCGGGGCACACCGTCCATGTCGGCTGGTTCACCACGGAGCAGGACCAGCACATGATCACGGTGTTCTCCTACGCCCCTCGCCGGCTGGACCTGCTGGTCATCCCGCCGTCTACGGAGGCCGTCGACGCCGGTCGGCTGATGTACGAAGCGGCAGACCCGACCAGCAGCAGGACCGCGAGCGCCTTGCTCACCGCGGGTGGGGGCGACAGTGCCGCAGAGTCGGAGTTCCACTCCGACTTCCTGCCGTCGGCTGTCCTGCCGGCCAACGGCCCGGGTGAGGCCGACAGGCGCGCGGAGGTCGCCCGGACGCGTGCCGCAGCATGGCCCGAACCCGCATAGCCCAGCTCCTCGCCAGCCCCGCACACGATGACCGGCCCACACGACCGGATCTATCCCCGGAGGAGGGACCTCCGGCAGGAGCGCCGCGGGATGGGGCGCGTGTGCGCCCGTCCCGCCGGCTGAGGCTGATCGTGTCACTCGCGTGACCACTCGGTTTCGGCCTGGGGCTCGCCGACAGAGTGTCGCCCCTCCCAGACCCGGACTCTGATCGCCCGGGGGCCTGGAGTGGGCCTGGAGAGCGTGCGCACGAACACGTCCCGCAGGTGGTTGGCCGCTCGCTGGGGCGGTCCCTCGTATCCGAGGGGATTCGGCATGGGAGCGCCGTCCTGCTGGGACCAGTGGCCGACGTCATCCTGGGTCTCCAGGATCCACCGGTAGTGCCGCATCCCGACCTCCTGTGACGACGGCCCATCTCTAGGACACGACCGTATGGGCCCGACAGGCTGCCGGCGACCGGTGGACTTCCGCCCTCGCCACAGAGCCGGCAGTCGCGCCGATTGGCCCGGTCGGCGCACCGCGCGGGCTCGGCGGTGGCCCCGGTAGGAGGATGGGAGATGCCCACCGACCTCGGAGGTTGCTGGTGTTCGAAGCGAATGAGATCCGGGAATGGCGCGGTCACGACGTGGTCGATGC
>NZ_JBSFJU010000046.1:0-64303 GCF_053598215.1 Kitasatospora sp. NPDC001175
GCGGCCTGTCCTGCCGGGACACCCTGCGCCTGGAGGCGGGCATGCCGCTGTACGGGCACGAGCTCTCCACCGAGCTGACCCCCTTCGACGCCGGGGCGCGGCGCGGAGCGTGTCCAGGAGCGCGGTCCGCTCGCTGTGCAGGAAGAAGTGGTCCCCGGGCAGAACGTGGTGGGCGAAGCCGCCGGTCGTCTGCTCGTGCCAGAAGGCCACTTGGTCGGGCGGCACCTCCCGGTCCTCCGTTCCGGCGAAGGTCACGACGGGGCAGTCGAGCGGCGGTTCGGGCTGGTACGCGTACGTCTCGACGACCGAGAAGTCCGCGCGGATCGTCGGCATGAGCAGTTCGAGCAGCTCCGGCTCCGCGAACACGTCGTCCGGGACGGCCCCCAGGTCACGCAGCCGGGCCACCACGGTGTCGTCCGGCCGGTCGTGCACCTGTGGCTTCCGGCGCGGGAGCTGCGGGGCGGGGCCGGCGGAGAGGAAGAGGACGCGCGGCAGGTCGGCGCCGCGCCTGCGCAGCTCCCGGGCCAGTTCGAACGCCAGAAGGGCACCCATGCTGTGTCCGAAGAGCGCGTAGGGGACGTCGAGTTCGTCCGCCAGCGCGGTGGCGAGCGTCTCGACGAGCGGCCGCGCCCGTTCGAAGGCGTTCTCACCCCAGCGGGTCTGCCGGCCGGGCAGTTCGACGGGGCAGACTTCGACGTCGTCCGGGAAGAGCGCGGGCCACGCGGCGTAGGTCGAGGCCCCGCCTCCCGCGTACGGAAGGCAGAAGAGACGGACGGCCGGTGCGGCCGGGCGCCGCGCGCCCACGATCCAGCCGTGGGCGCGCGTCGCGCGGGGTGTTGCGGTTCGGTTCACCTTGAGGTCTCCGTGACAGATCGGCTCAGTCGGCGAGCAACGCCTGGGCTTCTTCCTCGGACAGTTCCTCGATCTCGGCGAGGAGGTGGTCCTCGATGACGAGCGCGGTGTCCGCCAGCGTCTGGCTGTCGAACAGGACACGGATCGGCAGCTCGGTGTCGAGCGCCTTGCGCAGGTGCACCACCGCGCGCATGGCCATGAGCGAATCTCCACCGAGGGCGAAGAAGTTGTCGTGGACACCGACGCGCTCGATCTTGAGCATGTGCGCCCAGACCTCGGCGACGGCCTCCTCTATCGGGGTACGCGGAGCCTCGTAGAGCGGCGTGGCCTCCTCGACCACCTGCTCGGGCACCACGAGCGCCCGTCGGTCGACCTTGCCGTTCGCGGTGAGCGGCAGTTCGTCGATCTCCACGTAGACGTCCGGCACCATGTACCGGGGCAGCTTCGTACCGAGGAAGTCGCGGAGGTCCTGCGGAACGTCGTGCGCGGTCTGCGGGACGACGAAGGCGACCAGACGCTTCGCGCCGCGCGGCTCCCCCTGGACCACGGCCACCGCCGCCCGGACGTCCGGGTGCTGCATGATCGCGGCCTCGATCTCGCCGAGCTCGATGCGGTAGCCCTGCACCTTGACCTGGAAGTCCTCGCGGCCGAGGAACTCGATGTCGCCGCTCGGCAGGAAGCGTCCGAGGTCTCCGGTGCGGTAGAGGCGCCGGCCGGTCTCGGGGTGGACGATGAAGCTGCCCTTGGTCTTGGCCTCGTCGTGCAGGTAGCCCTGGGCCAGACCCACGCCGCCGATGTAGAGCTGGCCGGGCACCCCGGTCGGGCGCGGCCGGAGCGCGTCGTCAAGGACATGGAACGTCTGGTTCCGCATGGGCCTGCCGTACGGGATGCTCGGCCAGTCGGCCGGCACCTCGCCGATCGGGTAGAGGATGGACCAGATCGACGCCTCCGTCGCACCGCCGAGGCTGACGACCTCCGGGGCGCCGAGCACCCGCCGGATGCGGTCCGGCAGCGTGACCGGCAGCCAGTCGCCGCTCAGCATCACCAGCCGCAGCGCCGTGCTGGTCGCCTCCTTCACGCTCATGTGCTCGACGAGCAGCTCCATCAGCGCCGGCACGGAGTTCCAGAGGGTGACCCGGGCCGTCTCCAGCAGGTCGAGCCAGGCCGCCGGGTCGCGGTGCGCGCCGGCGTCGGGCATGACGACCGCACCGCCGACCGCCAGCGGGCCGAAGACGTCGTAGACCGACAGGTCGAAGCTCAGCGACGACAGGGCCAGGACGCGGTCGTCGGCCCCCACGCCGAAGCGGTCGTTGATGTCCACGATCGTGTTGAGGGCGCCGCGGTGGTCGATCATCACGCCCTTCGGGAGACCGGTCGAACCCGACGTGAAGATGACGTACGCGAGGTCGTCCGGCGTGGCGGGACCCTCCAGTCGCAGACCGTCGGCCGCGCGCTCCTCCAGGGGGAGTTCGTCGACCCGGAACACGGCCGGGACACCGGCGAAGCGGTCCTCGCCGCCCTGTGCGACGCGGCCCTGGGTGAGGACCGCGCGGGCCTGGCCGTGTGAGAGCAGGAGCCGGATGCGCTCGTCGGGCAGTTCGGGGTCGATGGGCAGGTAGGCGGCGCCCGCGGCGAGGATGCCCAGGACGGCGGCGCACTGCTCCCAGCCCTTTTCCATCACCACCGCGACCAGGTCGCCTGGCCGCACGTCGAGGCCGGTCAGGCGCCGGGCGATGCCGCCGGCCCGCGCCGCCAGTTCCCCGTAGCTGAGGGTGCGGCCCGGGGTGACGACGGCGGTGCGCTCGGGCGTCCGGGCCGCCGTGGCGAAGAACGGTGTGTGCAGCAGCCCCGACGGGAGCGGGCCTTCGGTGCGGTTGTACGCCTCCCGCTCGGCCAGTTCGGCGCCCGGGACGAGCAGGGGCGTGCGCCGGCTCCAGTTGTCCTCGTCCCGCGCGAGCCACTCCAGCAGTTCCAGCGTGGCCGCGTGGATCGCTGCGACGAGACCCTCCGGGAAGAGCTGCTCGACCGCGTCGATGTCGAACGCGAGCGCGCCGTCGACCTCGTAGACCTGTGCGTCGATCCAGACCTGCGGGGTCTGCGAGATGCTGTACGCCACCTCGCCGATCGGGGTGTCCTGGCCGTGGTCGAGGAAGAGGCTGGTGAACACGACCGGCATGGCCGCCGCCGCGTCACCGCGTGCCTTCTTCATCTCCCGTATGACGCGCACACCGCTGAACACACGGTGGTCGATGTCGGTGATGAGCCGGTCCCGTACGGCGCGGGCACGCGCCTCGAACGTGGCCTCGCTCGCCGCGTCGACCTCGAGCAGGGTCACCGAGGTGAAGTCGCCGACGATGGCGTCCACCTCCGGGTGCAGCGGAAGCCGGTTCGCCATAGGGAGGTTGAGCGTGAAGCGGCGGTTCTTCGACCAGGTGGCCAGCGCCTCGCTGTAGGCCGTCAGAAGCAGCGCCGTGGGTGTGATGCCGCGCTGAGACGCCCGGCCCTTGACGCGTTCCCAGGTGTCCCGGGGCAGCAGGCCCTCCACGCGCTTGAAGCGCGGGGAGTCGACGGTGCGGGGGTCGCGGGCCAGCGGGAGTTCCGGGGCGAGAGCCAGGGCCGGGATCCGCTCCCGCCAGTAGGCCTCCGCACGGCGGTACAGCTCGGAGGACTCCAGGCTGTGCTCCGCCAGCACGTAGTCACGGAAGGACAGTTCGAGCGCGGGCAGCTCGACGTCCGGCCGCTCGTAGAGGTGGGCGAGTTCGCGCAGCAGGACGTTCGAGGCCCGGGCGTCGGTGACGAGACCGTCGATGCTGTAGTGCAGTCGGGTGCGGCCGCCGTCGAGGACCGAGGCGCGCAGTTCGAACAGCGGCCATCGGTCGGCCTCGAAGTTCTGGTGGGACATGGCCGCGCGGATGCTCTCGAGAGCCGCGTCCGCCTCGTTCCCGGGCCGTCCGCGCAGGTCCTCCGTCTCGATGACGTAGTCGGGGACGTCCGTCAGGATCTGTTGCTCGCCGTGCGGGAGCACGACGGCGCGGAGCATGCCGTGCCGCTGGATGAGCCGGCGGAAGGCCCGTTCCATCCGGGGCAGGTCCAGGTCCTGGACGTCGAACTCCTCGTACCCGTGCATGCCGACGTTGCCGATCTCGAAGACGCCGGTGCGGCCGATCCAGTACGCCTGCTGGACGTCCGTCAGCGGGAAGGGCACCCCCTCGTTGGCGGGGTCCGGCACCACGGTCGGCAGCGCCTCCAGCAGGGTGTCCCCGGCCTCGGCGCGGGCGGCGCGCACGGCGGCGGCCAGACCGCGGATCGTCGGCTCGCCGACGAAGGTGCGCAGCGGGACCTCGACACCGCAGACCGTACGGACCTGCGCGACGAACTGGGCCGCGAGCAGGGAGTGTCCGCCGAGCTCGAAGAAGTCGGTGTCCGGGGCGATGTCGGGGACGCCGAGGAGGTCCGAGAAGATCGCGGCGACCTGGCGCTCGGTGTCGTCGGTGTGGTCCGCGCGGGCCCCGCAGGTCGCGCCCTGCGGGGCCGGGGCGGTGCCCGGTGCGAGCTCGGCTGACGGTTCCACGACCGCCTGGCAGCTGCCGGGGGCCGCGCCGACCACGCGGGCCGCCCACCGCTCGACGGCGGCGTGGTCCGCGCGCGACCAGACGAAGCCGGTCCACGGGATCTCGGACTCGCGGCCCACCAGGGCGACACGGGTCTCGACGACGGCGGCGACCGGCGAGCGGGACGGCTCGAAGCCGGCGTCACCCACGAGGTGGACCTCGCAGGCGAGCACGGTGCCCGCGGGCGCCTGGGCGACCGCCGTGGTGGCGTGCTCGAGTGCGTCCAGCACGTCGGCCCGCAGGGCGTTCGCGTCGAGCAGCACCAGGAGGGTGGACGGTACGACCGGGGCGGCGGGCAGCGGGGTCACCGTGCCGCCCGCACGGATCAGGGCCCGGGTGAACACGGTCGCGACCGGGTCGTCGCCCGTCGACGTGTAGTGCGCACCGGCGTGTCGGCCGGCGTCGGTGCCGGTCGCCGCGCCCAGAGGGGCCAGCTCGGGCACGAAGCGGTGGCCACCGCGGAGGGCGACGACGGGTTCCACGAGCGTGCCGTCGAGTTCCGCGAGCAGCGCGGTGGTCAGGCGGCGGGCGGCCGCGGCCGTTCCGGGTACGGGCACGTCGAGGAGCGTCCGGGAGCCCGGCCGTCCGGCGTGGGCCCAGGCGGTCAGCGCGCTCTTCCCGGGCACGAGCGGTTCCTCGCCGGTGACGTCGAGCGCGCCGGACACCATGGTGACGAGCCGTGCGCCGTCGTCCCCGCGTGCCGTGACGGCGCGCTCCAGCGCCTCCAGCTCCTCCAGCGCGTGGAAGGCGTCGGGCTCGGCACCGGTGCCGAGCAGCGCCGCGTGGACCACGCCCGCGATCCGCTCGTCCGCGGTGAGCGTGGTCTCCAGGAGCCGGGCGCAGTCGTCCTGGGTGCCGACGGCGCCGGCCGGGACCTCGATCACCCGGGAGCGGGTGTCGTGCAGGCGCTCGGCGAGGCCCTGGAGGGCGCCCACCTGGTCCGTGACGACCAGCCACGCGGCCGGTGCCGTGGCGTCGTGCGCGGCCGCGGGGCTCGCCGGGCCCACCCGGCGGAAGCCGCGCACCGCGAGTCCGTCCGGGTTCGCGCGCGCCGTGCGGGTGCCGCGCGGCGGGTCGACCCAGTACCGCTCGCGTTCGAAGGGGTACGTCGGGAGCACAGTGCGGCGCGGCGTCTCCCCGTCGTGCAGCGCCTCCCAGGCGAGGGGTGCGCCGAGGCGCCACAGTTCGCCGGCGGCGGTAAGCATCTCCTGCTCGGCGTCGGCGTCCGGGCCGGCCGACGGCAGCGAGGCGACCGCCCCGTGCGCGTCCTTCCCGGCGCGGGCGAGGCCCGTCAGGACGTGGCCCGGGCCGACCTCGAGCAGCGTCGCGCCGGGGCGGCTCACCGTGCGCAGGCCGTCACCGAACCGCACGGTGGAGCGCAGATGGCGGGCCCAGTACGCCGGGCTGGTGGCCTCCTCCTCGGTGACCCACGTGCCGGTCACGTTGGACACGAAGGGGATCCGGGGCGCGGCCAGGGCGACGCGTGCGACTTCCACCTCGAACGCGTCGGCGGCGCCGTCCATCATGCGCGAGTGGAAGGCGTGCGAGGTGCGCAGCCGCTTCGTGGTGACCCCGCGTTCGGCGAGGCGCGACTCGACGGCCTCGACCGCCTCGAAGGGGCCGGAGACCACGCACTCGCGCGGCCCGTTCACGGCGGCCAGGACGGCCTCCGCGCCGAGGAGTGGCGTGACCTCGCTCTCCGGCAGCGGCACCGCCGCCATCGCACCGGCGGGCGCGCCCTGCATCAGCCGCCCGCGTACGGCGACCAGGCGCAGCGCGTCCTCGTACGCCATGACGCCGGCCAGGCATGCGGCGACGAACTCGCCGAGGCTGTGTCCGAGCATGGCCGCCGGGCGGATGCCCCAGGAGGCCCACAGCCGGGCGAGGGCGTACTCGACGACGAAGAGGGCGGGCTGTGCGTACTCGGTCCGCCGGATCTTCTCCTGGGCGGTCTCCCGCTCCGCGTCGGCGGGGTACAGCAGGTGGCGGATGTCCTCCCCGAGCACCGGCAGGAGGATCTCGGCGGCGCGGTCGACCTCCGCGCGGAAGACCGGCTCACGCTCGTACAGGGCGAGACCGGTGCCGATGCGCTGGGCGCCCTGTCCGGGGAAGGTGAGGACGACCTCGCGGTCCCGGTCCGTCTCGGGCCCGGCGGAGTGCGTCGGGGCGGGCCCGCTCAGGGCCTCGGCCGCCTCCTGGATGCTGCCGGCCACGACGAAACGGCGGTACGGCAGGGTCCAGCGGCCGTGCTGCAGGGTGTGCGCCACGTCGTCCAGGCGCTCCTGCGGGTGGGCGCGCAGATGGGCGGCGAGCTCCGCGGCGGCGGTGTCGAGCGCGGTGGGCGTGGCGGCCGAGAGGGGCAGCACGTGCCGGCCGCGGCCCGGCCCGGCGGCGGCGGGGGGCCGCGGCGCCTCCTCCAGGATCAGGTGGGCGTTGGTGCCGCCGATCCCGAAGGAGCTGACACCGGCGCGCAGCACGTCGCCCTGCCACGGGGCGAGTGCGGCGTTGACGTAGAACGGGCCTTCCTCCAGGCCGAGTCGCGGGTTCGGCTGCGTGTAGTGGAGGGACGGCGGGAGTTCCCGCGCCTTCAGCGCCAGCACGGTCTTGATCAGGCCGACCACACCGGCGGCGGTGTCGAGGTGGCCGATGTTGGTCTTCACGGAGCCGAGGGCACAGCGGTGCGCCGCGCCCGCGCCGGCGAAGGCGTTCTTGAGGGCCGCCACCTCGATGGGGTCGCCGAGCTGGGTTCCGGTGCCGTGGGCCTCCACGTACGAGACGGTGGCCGGATCGACCCCGGCGACGTCGAGCGCCTCCGTGATGACGTCGGCCTGTCCCTCGACACTCGGGGCGGTGAAGCCGACCTTGCGGTCGCCGTCGTTGTTGATGGCGGAGCCGCGGATCACGGCGTGGATCACGTCGCCGTCGGCGAGGGCGTCCGCGAGCCGCTTGAGGACCACGACACCGGCACCGCTGCCCGGGACGGTGCCGGAGGCACTCGCGTCGAAGGCCCGGCATCGGCCGTCGGCGGACAGGACGCCGCCCTCCTCGTACCGGTAGCCGCGCCGGTGCGGGACGACGGTCGCGCCGCCCGCGAGCGCGATGTCGCACTCGCCGCCGATCAGGGCCTGCGCGGCGGTGTGCACGGCGACCAGCGAGGTGGAACAGCCGGTCTGCACGCTGACGCTCGGGCCGCGCAGGTTCAGCTTGTACGAGACCCGGGTCGGCACGAAGTCCTTGTCGTTGCCGATGGAGGTCTGGAAGGCGCCGATGCGCTCGACGAGGCCTTCGTGGGCCAGCAGGTTGTGCCGCAGGTAGGCGCTCTCCCCGACGCCGGCGTAGACGCCGGTGACGGCGTCGGTGGCGTCCGAGGGCAGGCCCGCGTGCTCCAGGGCCTCCCAGGCGCACTCCAGGAAGATCCGGGCCTGCGGGTCGAGCATCTGGGCCTCGCGCGGGGAGAACCCGAAGAACCGCGCGTCGAACCGCTCCATGTCGTCGAGGACGCCGAGCGCGGGGCGGTGGTCCGGGTGCGCGAGCTCTTCGGGGGCCGCGCCGTCGGCGAGCAGTTCCTCGTGCGTGAAAGTCGTGACGCTGTCCACGCCCTCGCGCAGGTTGTGCCAGAAGGCGTCCGGCGTTCGGGCACCGGGAACCCGCAGTGCCATGCCGACGACGGCAACAGCGCCGGCGGGCAGGTCGTTTTCGTCGCTCATCGCTTCTGTCTCCAAATGGTCCGTCATCGGTGGCTTCACATCCGTCCGCGGCGTCTGCGCTGTCATCTCGTGTGCCTCCTGGTCCGCGCCGTTCGCGCGCCCTGCAGCTGCCGGCGGGCGGCGGCGCGGCGGCGCCCCTCGGCTCCCGTGGCCGCCGTGGGCCCGTCGCCCGCGGCGAGGTGCCGGGCGAGGGCGCGCACGGTCGGGTACTGGAACAGGTCGACCACCGGCACCGCTCTGCCGAGCGTCTCGGTCAGCCGCGACTGCACCCGCACGACGAGGAGGGAGTGGCCGCCCAGTTCGAAGAAGTTGTCGTCCACGCCGACGCGTTCGGTGGCGAGGACCTCGCGCCAGACGTCCGCGACGACGCGCTCGATGTCGCCCGTGGGTGCGTCCGGTGACGTGGGCGTCCGCTCCGAGCGCAGGGGGAGCGGCAGCGCACGGCGGTCGGTCTTGCCACGCTCATTGCGCGGGAGCCGGTCGAGCGTGACGACCACGGCGGGCACCATGTAGCCCGGCAGACGCTGCTCCAGGTGCGTGCGCAGCTCCGCCTCCGACGTGGCGCCGGCCAGGGCCACGTACCCCGCGAGCAGCGGCCGGCCGGGCGTGTCCTCGCGCAGCACCGCCGCCGCGTCCCGTACCCGCGGGTGCGCGGCGAGGGCGGCCTCGATCTCGCCGAGTTCGATGCGGAAGCCGCGCAGCTTGATCTGGTCGTCCGTGCGGCCGAGGAACTCCAGTTCGCCGCCGGGGCCGCGGCGCGCGCGATCCCGGGTCGCGTACATGCGCTCGCCGGGCCGCCCCCAGGGGTCGGGCAGGAAGGACCCGGCGGTCCGCCCGGGGTCGCCGAGGTAGCCGTGCGAGACGCCGGGACCCGCGAGGTACAGGTCGCCCGGGACGCCCTGCGGTACGGGCCGCAGCGCATCGTCGAGCACGTAGGCGCGGACGCCGGGCAGCGGCCTGCCGATGGGGACGGTGCCGCCCGCCGCCCGGCCCGGCGGTGGGGCGACGGGCGGCTCGTGGACGGTCGCCGTGATGGTCGTCTCGGTCGGACCGTAGGCGTTGAGGAGGCGGATGTGCGCAGGCACGGCGGCCTGCCACTCGGCGAGCTTGCCGCCGTCGACGCGTTCGCTGCCGACGACGACGAGGCGCAGCGTCCGGCATGCCGTCGGCGGGTGCCGGTCCAGGGCGGACACCCACTCGTGCCAGTACGACCCGGGCAGGTTCAGCACCGACAGGCGTTCGTGCCGGGCCAGGGACATCAGTTCGTCGATGCCCGGCACGGGCCCCGCCGGCAGCAGGACGACGGTCGCGCCGCGGACGAGGCTCGCGAAGAGCTCCTCCGCCGCCACATCGAAGGTGAGCGACGCGAACTGCAGGACCCGGTCCTCCGCGCCCAGCCCGTACCGCTCGGCCACCGCCTCCAGCGTGTGCACGAGGTTCGCGTGGCTGACGCACACGCCCTTCGGGCGGCCGGTCGTACCGGACGTGTACAGGACGTACGCGGTCGCCGCGGGGTACGCGGCGTGCTCACCGGCGGGCAGGCCGGCCCCGTGCTCAAAGGCGTCCTCGACGGCGACGAAGGGCACCTCCGGGTAGGACGGCGCGCCGTCCGCACGTGATCCGAGGACCAGGGCGGCCCGCGCGTCGCGCAGCACGTGGCCGAGGCGCTCCGGCGGGGTGCCCAGGTCGACCGGGACGTACGCGGCGCCCGCCTTGAGCACACCGAGAAGCGCGACGGGCCACTCCAGGCAGCGGTCCATCCGTACGACGACGGTGTCGCCCGCGCCCACCCCCCGCGCGCGCAGGTGCGCGCACACGGCGTCCGAGCGTTCCCGCAGCTCCGCGTAGTCCATCGACCGGTTGCCGTGGACCAGCGCCGGGTGCTCCGGCGCGCGGGTGGCCGCGGCGTCGACGAGCCCGTGCAGCGTGACGGCCCGACGCGCCGGAGCCTCGGCCACCGGCCCGACCAGGGCGGTGAGTTCCTCGGCGTCGATCATCTCCAGGTCGGTCAGGCGGGCGTCGGGCGTGGCGAGCGCGGAGTCGAGGAGGGTGAGGTAGTGCCGCATCATCCGCTCGACCGTCGCCCGGTCGAAGAGATCGACGTCGTACTCCACCGAGCCGCACAGCTCGCCGGAGTCCAGCGACGCCTCCTCCCACACCACGGTCAGGTCGAACTTGGCGACCCGGCCCGCGCCTTCGCGCAGGGACACCGTCAGGCCGGGCAGCGCGCTGGTGCCCGCCGGCGCGTTCTGCATCGCCAGCATCACCTGGAACAGCGGCGTCCGGCTCGGGTCGCGCGGCGGCCGTGCCGCCTCGACGACCTGCTCGAACGGCAGGTCCTGGTGCTCGTAGGCGCCCAGCGTGGTCTCCCGCACCCGGGCGAGGAACTCCGCGAACGTGAGGCCGTCCTCCCAGCAGGTGCGCAGCACCAGCGTGTTCACGAAGAAGCCGACGAGCTCCTCGAACTCCGGCCGGGTACGCCCCGACACCGGTGTGCCGACGCTGACGTCCCGTGCCCCCGCGTACCGGCCCAGGACGAGCTGGAACACGGCGAGGAGCGTCATGAAGCGGGTCACCCCGTGCGCCCGGCTCACCTCGCCCAGGCGCTCGGTGAGCCCGGGAGCGAGCCGCAGCGCGAACGCCTCCCCCGAGTACCGGGGGGCGGGGGGACGCGGGCGGTCGGTCGGCAGTTCCAGGCAGGCGGACGCCCCCGCCAGGCGGTCCTTCCAGTAGGCGGCCTGCTCGTCGCGCGCACCGGCGTCGAGGAACCGGCGCTGCCACGCCGCGTAGTCCGCGTACTGGGCCGGAAGGGGCGGCAGCGACGCGGCCGTGCCGCCCCGCGCCGCCGCGTACAGCGCGCCGAGGTCGCGGACGAGGACGCCCACCGACCATCCGTCGGAGACGGCGTGGTGCAGGGTGAGCAGCAGCAGGTGCCGCTCCTCGGCCAGCCGCAGCATACGGACCCGGACCAACGGCCCCCGGGCCAGGTCGAAGGGGCGTTCCGCCTCGCTCCGCGCGAGGTCGTCCGCCGCGCGCTCGCGCTCCGCCGCCGGCAGGTGCCCCAGGTCCTCGACGCGCACGGGCACGTCCGCGTCCGCGTCGACAACCTGGAGCGGCTCGTCCCCGTCCGCCACAAGGCGGGTGCGCAGCGAGGCGTGGCGCCGCACGAGCCCCTGGACGCCCTCGCCGAGCGCGGCCACGTCGAGCGGTCCGTCGACGGAGAGCACCAGCGGCACGTTGTAGAGCGGGCTGCCCGGAGCGAGCCGGTCCAGGAACCACAGGCGCTGCTGGGCGAAGGACAGGGCGTGCGGACCGCCGCCGGTGGAGACGACGGCCAGGTGGGCGTCCCCACGGCGGGCCGTGGCGGCTCGCGCGGCGAACCCTTCGACGGTCGGTGCCTCGAAGACGGCGCGGACGCCGAGTTCCACGCCGAGCCGTGCCGCCACGCGTGCCACGGCCTGCGTCGCGAGGAGCGAGTGTCCGCCGAGCGCGAAGAAGTCGTCGTAGGCGGAGAGCTTCGGGACTCCCAGGAGGTCGCCCCAGACCCGCGCGACAAGTTCCTCAGTTGCTCCACGCGGCGCGACGTACGTCTCGGCCAGGACGCCGTCATCGTCCGACGGCGCGGGCAGGGCGCGTCGGTCCAGCTTGCCGTTAGGGGTGATCGGCAGTTCGGGCAGCGTGACGAACCGCGCGGGCACCATCGCCTCGGGCAGCCGAGCCGCGAGGTACGCGCGCAGCTCGCGCGGCGCGGCCCGGCGCTCGCCCGGGGGGACGACGTATGCGACGAGGCGCTCGGAGCCGTCCGCACCCTGCACGTCGACGACGGCCGCCCGCACGTCCGGGTGCGTGGAGAGCACGTTCGCGATCTCGTCGGGCTCGATGCGCACGCCCCGGATCTTCACCTGTGTGTCGGCGCGGCCCAGGTACTCGAGCACGCCGTCCTCGCGCCAGCGCACCACGTCGCCGGTGCGGTACAGGCGCTCACCCACGCCGAACGGGCTCGGCACGAACCGCTCCGCGGTCAGGTCGGGCCGCCCGACGTAGCCGCGCGCGAGGCCCGCGCCGCCCATGTGCAGTTCGCCGGGCACGCCGATGCCGGCCTCCCGGCCGCTCCGGTCGAGCACGTGCAGGCGGGTGTCGGCGATGGGCCGCCCGATGGGGACGCGGGCCGCGTCCGGCGCCGTGTCCACGATGTCGTACGTGCTGGCGATGGTGGTGCCCTCGGTGGGGCCGTACGCGTTCACCAGCCGCAGCCCGGGCACGACCGCGCGCAGGGCCGCCACGCGCCGCGGGTCCGCCGCCTCGCCGCCGAAGAAGAGGGTGCGCAGCGGGGCGAACATGGCCGGGGCGGTGTCCACGCACCGGTGGAAGAGCGCGGTGGTGAGCAGCATGGCGGTGACCCCGTGCTCATCGACACGGGCGCGCAGCAGGTCGGGCGTGAGCGCCTCGTCCTTGCTGATCCCGACCAGCCGGGCACCGTTCACCAGCGCGCCCCAGACCTCCCAGGTGGCCGCGTCGAAAGAGGTGTTGGCCACCTGCGCCACGACGTCGGAGGGCCCGAAGCCGAGGTAGCCCGCGTCGCAGACCAGGCGCACGATCCCGCGATGGGTGATCGCGACGCCTTTGGGACGACCGGTGGACCCGGAGGTGTAGAGCACGCACGCCTGCTGCTCCGGGCGCACCGCGGGCAGCTCCCCCGTGGTCAAGGAGAGTTCCGCAGGCGGCGCGCCCAGCTCGTCGGTCCGCAGGACCGGCACGTCGCCGGCGAGGGTGACGTCCCGGTCGGCCAGCACGAGGTACGCCCCGCTGTCCTCGACCATGTAGGCCAGCCGAGCCTCCGGGTGTCCTGGGTCCAGCGGCAGATAGGCGGCGCCCGCGGTGAGGACGCCCAGCATGGCGACGACGAGCGACGCCGACCGCTCCATGGCGAGGCCGACCACGCTCTCCGGCCCGACGCCGCGCTCGACGAGCCGGTGCGCCACGTGCGTCGCGTGCTCCCGGAGCCGCGCGTAGGTGACGGTTTCGTCGCCGTAGACCAGCGCGACGGCGTCCGGAGCGGCCTCGGCCCGGGCCTGGAAGGCGGCCACGACGCTGTCGGCGCGGGCCGCGCCCCCTTCGGTTCCCCACGCGGCCAGCAGGGCGCGCTCCTCCGGGGTGGTGTGCGCCAGGTCCGCGACACGCTCCTCGGGCGAGGCCAGCGCGGATTCCAGCAGGGTCACGTAGTGCGTCGTCATCCGCGCGACCGTGGCGCGGTCGAGCAGGTCGCCGTCGTACCGCGCCGTACCGCGCAGCGCGCCCGGCCCCGAGCCTTCGGCCGGCGCCGCCTCCCAGGCCACGGACAGGTCCTCGGTCCGGAACAGCGGCACCTGGTCCGGGGTGTTTGACGCCTCGAGGGCCTGCGCGCCGTGCTTATGCACGTGTCGCAGGAACTCCGCGAAGCTCTGACCGTCCTCCCAGCGTGCCCTGACCGCCCGAGTGCCCGGGTCCGCGTGGGCGTCCCGTGGCATCCGCGGATCAGCGGCGACGCCGACGTCGATGGCGACGTCCCGCACCCCGGCGTACCGGCCCAGGACGAGCTGGAAGGCGGCCAGGAGCGTCAGGAAGCGGCTCACCCCGTGCTCCCGGCTCAGCTCGTCGAGGCGCCGGGCCGTGGCCGGCCCCAGGGTGAACGTGAGGGACTCGGTGCCGCGACTTTGCGCGGCGGGGGCCACCCGGTCCGCCGGCAGACGGAGTGCGGGCGGCCCGGCGACGTCCTGCTGACGTTCAGTCACGGGTCACCCGCTTCTGGGCCGTGGGCTCCTCGATGGCCCGCCCGACCAGGTCGGCGAGATCGCCGACCGCGGGCGCGCGCATGATGCCGTGGTGGTCCGCGTCGACGGAGGCGAACGCGAGGCCGGGCCCGACCAGGGCACGCCAGCCCCAGGTGCGGTCCTCGTCCCGCGGGGTGCCCGCAGGCTCGGCCCGGACGAGCAGAACGGGGTAGTCGGGAGTCCGGGTGTTCGGGTCCGTGTCCTCGGAAAGGCATTCCAGAGCGGTCATGTTCGAGGCGTAGACGTCGAACAGCGCGCGCAGCTCGTCCTCTCCCGCGGTCGGCGGCAGATGCCCGTTGCTCCGCATGGCATCCAGCAGCAGCGCGTACGCCGCGGGTCCCGAGGGCAGCTGGGCGGGCAGGTCCAGCTCGTAGTGCCAGGCGAAGCGGCCGACGAGGACCTCCTCGGTCAGCGGCTGTACCTCCTCGCCTGCCTCGTCCTCCTCGTCGTATCCGGGGGCGGGGCAGTCGACGATCACCAGACGGGCCACCTCACGCCCCTTGAGGCGAAGCGCCCGGGCCGTCTGAAGCGCCATCAGTCCGCCGTAGCACCAGCCGATGATCACCGGCGGCTCGGCACAGGCCGCGGCGATCGCGTCGGCGTAGTCCGCGGCCATCTCGTGGAAGTCCTGCTGCGGCGGCCTGCCGTGCAGGCCCCAGGACTCGACGCCGTGCACGGGCCGGTCGGCCGGCAGCAGGCGAGCGAGTTCCCAGTAGCTGAGGGTGCTTCCGCCGCCCGGGTGGATGCAGAAGACCGGGGCGGCGCCCTGGGCGTGCCGCAGGGGCACCAGGTTGGAGTCCTGTCCCGCGCTGCCTCGCACGAGTCCGGCCATGGCGGCGACGGTCCGCGCGCTGAAGATCGAGGACATCGGAAGCCGGCAGCCGAAGGCGGCGTTGGTACGGGAGATCAGCTTGATGGCGCGCAGCGAGTACCCGCCGAGCTCGAAGAAGTCGTCCTCGGGCGAGATGCCGTCCACGCCCAGGACCTCGGACCACAGGACGAGGAGCCGCTGCTCGACCGAGTCGCGCGGGCGACCGGCCCGGGTGCGCTGCGCCTCCACGGGCGTCAGGGCTTTGCGGTCGAGTTTGCCGTTGCTGGTCAGCGGCAGGCGTTCCAGGACCTGCCAGCCGGTCGGGACCAGGGCCGCGGGGAGCTCGCCGCCGAGCGCCGTCCGCAGATCGCCGGGCGACGGGGCGCTCTCGTCACCGGTTGCCACCACATAGGCGTCGAGGTGGGACACCAGGCCGTTCTCGTCGGTGCGCGCGACCACGGCCGCGGCGCGCACGCCGGGCTGCCGGTGCAGAAGCGCCTCGACCTCGCCGAGCTGCAGCCGGTACCCGCGCAGCTTGACCTGGTCGTCGAGGCGGCCGACGATCTCGACGCCCGCACCAGGCACCAGTCGGCCGACATCGCCCGAACGGTACGTTCCCCCGTCGACCGGCCAGCCGAAGCCCTCGCGTCCTTCGTCCAGTTCGGACAGGTAGCCGAGGGCGACGCCGGGGCCGCTGATCAGCACCTCACCGGGACACCACGGCGGCAGCGGCCGGCCCTCGGGGTCGGCGACGGTCAGGATGTTCCGCCCGAGGCCGGTACCCACCGGCACCGAGGAGCACCGCTCGTCGACCGGCGCCTCCAGCGGCAGGCAGGAAGCGCCGATGGTGGTCTCGGTGGGCCCGTAGTGGTTGAACACCCGCAGTTCCGGGGCGAGTTCACGTAGCCGGTCGTGCAGCCCGCGCGGCAGCGGCTCGCCGCCGAGCACCAGCACCTCCTTCGGGAGCAGTTCCCGCGGGTCGTCGGCCTCGGCCAGCAGCACCGAGAGGTGCGAGGGCACGAGCTTCATCGCGGTCACCGGGTCGGTCCGCAGCCGCTCGGCGAGCACCCGCGGGCTGGTGGCGACGTCGGTGTCGAAGAGGTGGACGCAGCCGCCGGCGGCGAGCGTGGGGAACAGGGCCGTGTAGGAGAGGTCCGCGGCCAGGGTGGACACGGCCGCGAACCCGGCGCCGTCCGGCAGCCCGAACCGGTGCAGAGCCGCCTCGGCGTAGTGGGCCAGCTGGCGGTGGCCGACGACGACGCCCTTCGGCCGCCCCGAGGTCCCCGAGGTGAAGATCACGTACGCGGCGCCCCCGGCGTCGGCGGGGCCGGACGTGAGGTCGGCGGGCAGGCCGTCCGGGTCCGGCAGGGGCAGCGACGGGACGGAGAGCGTGACACCCGCGGCGGCCCGGGGGACGAGGACCGGTGCGGAGCCGAGCTGGCCCACCACCGTCTCGACGCGCTCCGTGGGCCACCCGGGATCGACGGGCGCGAACGCGGCCCCGGCGAGCCAGGTGCCGATCATGGCGGCCAGCGTGTCCGCCGAGGCCGGGGCCAGCAGGGGCACCCGGTCGCCGGGCCGCACGCCCCGGGTCCGCAGCAGGGCGCCGACGGCCTCGGCCCGATGGGCCAGTTCACGGTAGGTCAGCGTCTCGTCGCCGCTGCGGACGGCGGCCCGGTCGGGCGTGCGCCGGGCCTGCCGGAGGAAGCGCTCCAGCACCGTCTCCCCCTCGCCGGGGAGTTCGGCCGGGGGCGCGGCCGGTGCGGCGGCGACCAGACGCAGCGTGCCCGCGGCCCGCTCGGGGTCGGCCAGGGCGTCGGCGAGAAGCTGCTCGTACGCCTCGGCAAGCGGTGCCAGGTCGTCGGCCGCGATCCGCGCGCCGGTGCCCGCGAAGGTCAGGAACAGGCGCTCCGGGCCCTCGGTGCAGTCCAGATGGAGCGTGCCGGGCGTCTCCGGCCTGTCGAGGCGTCCCGGTTCGGTGGCCGCGGCCCAGGGGTCCCGATGATGGCGGAAGGAGAGCACGGGGCTGGCGGCGCCGTCCCCGGCGCCCCGGGCGGCGCTCCGCGGGTCGCACCGGTACTGCCTCGCAGCGGCGTCCCGCAGGGCGTCGGCCGCGGCGCGCGCGGCGCGGGCGAACGACTCCTCCGGATCGAGCGTCGGCCGCGTGACCACCGGGCGCTCGAGCAGACCGGGCATGCCGCTCAGCCCGTCCGCGGAACGCCCGTCCGTGACCACCACGACCCGGTCGTCGCTGTGGTGGGTGTAGCGCGCGTACAGGGAGCACCACGCGGCGAGCAGCAGTGCGGCCTCGTCGACGTCCAGGTCACGGGCGGCGGTCCGCAGCCGCCGGAGCGCGGGGCCCTCGACCGTCAGGGACAGCGTCTCGGGCTCGGCGTCGGGGTTCCACAGGCGGGCCGGCGCGAGGAACGGGAGCGCGGTCCGCGTCCCGGCCGTCTCCTCCGTCTCCTCTGCGGTGCCCGACGGGTCGATCTCGTCGGCGAGCCAGCCGGTGACGTCGGTGTACTGGAGCCGCTCCTCGCCGGCCTGCGCGTCGGCGTCCTGGGGGGACTCGCCGAGCAGGAGACCGGTGATCACGCTCCAGGTCGTACGGTCCACGCTCAGCCGCGGCAGACCGAGGCGGAGCAGGCTGCCGTCCGGGCTGTCGGTGTGTTCCACCGTGAGCTCGCCGGCCCGCAGCAGCGTGCTGCCGAACGGACCCGGCGCCACGTCGACCGGTCCCGCCGCGTCGACCACCTGGACGGGCATACGCAGCCCGGGCAGGGTGACGTACCGGGTGCGCAGGATCTCGTACTGCGCGACCAGTGCTTCCATCCGCCCGGCCAGCAGGCTCGGGGCGATCGTCGACGCACAGCGCACGCCGTGCTCGGCCCGGTGGTCGGCGCCCTGCCGCAGGTACACCGCCTGCTGCTGGGGCGAGAGCTCGTAACCCTCGATCTGCTCGGGTTCGACCGCGGTCATTCTCATTCCCCCGCACATTCGTCGTGACGGCCGTTGTGCTCGTCGGTCATCGCCACGAGGACCCGGCGCGGGCCCTCGTACGGGTCCCGCCCGTGCGAGACGAGCATGTTGTCGATGAGCAGGACGTCGCCCTCCTGCCAGGGCTCGCGCACCGTCTCGGCGGCGAAGGCCGCGCGTACCTCGTCGAGAACGGCGTCCTCGATGGACTCACCGTCGCCGTAGTAGACCTGCCGCGGGATGTCCGCGGGGTCGCCTTCCAGCAGTTCGGCGCTCACCTCCGCGGGCAGGGCGGAGGTGTGGAAGAGGTGCGCCTGGTTGAACCAGATCTCCGCCCCGGTCACCGGGTGCCCGATCACGGCCTGGCAGATCTGTGAGGTGCGGAGCCGGTCGTCCCCGTACCAGGTGAACTCGATGCCCTGGGCCCGGCAGAGAGCCTCGACCTCGGCACGGTCCTCGGTCTCGAATGCCTGCTGCCAGCTCAGGTCGAACCCGGTCCCGTAGTTGCGTACGTAGCGCACGCCCCGCCGGGCGAACTCGTCCAGCAGCGACCGGTCCAGGCGGGCCGCGACCCGGCGGCTGTCCGCCAGCGGGGTCGCACCGCCCGCGGCGGCGGCCTGGTCGCAGTAGAACCACAGGTACGTCGGCCAGATCCGTGCGTAGGCCATCTCGTTGTGCTGCGGAATGGTCTGGTCGGCGGGGTACTCGGTGGACGTGTACACACCGGACACGTCCGAGCGGCTGCGCGGCGTGGATCCGTAGGTGTAGTTGAGCAGTTGGGGGGACCACTCCTTGACGACGGCGTGGAAGTCCGCGGCCCCTGACACGGGGAAGCCCCGGAAGAGCACCGCGCCGCGCTCGCCCAGCAGTTCCTCCACGCGGGAGCGGTTGCCGCGCACCCAGTGGGCGAGGTCGACCGAGGGCGCGGTGGGCTCGATCACGGAGATGACGGAGTGCGGGTCGTGGCTGACAGACACGAGTTCCTGCGTTCCGGACACGGCGACCCGACGGCGGATGCCCCGGACACTCGTGGGAGACGTTGTGGTCATGATGGTCCTCACAGGTTGAGGGGGAGGGACGGCTCGGGGGCCTTCGGCTCGGCCGCGGCCTGTGCGGCCTCGTCCAGCCGGCGCACGCGGCGAGCCGGGGAGAGGAAGAGGATCAGGGACGGCACGAGCAGGCCGATCGCCGACACCAGGACGGCCTGTCGGAGGCCCAGGGCCGTGCCGAGCGCGCCTCCGAGCAGCGAGCCGATCGAGAGGGCGCCCCAGGCGAAGGTGCGCACCGTGGCGTTGACCCGCCCCAGCAGGTGGTCGGGGGTCACCGCCTGCCGGTAGCTGATGACCGTCACGTCGAAGACAGGGATGCCGAAGAGGGCGATGAAGCTTGCGACCGCCGCGGTCGCGACCGCCCAGAAGGAGCTCCCGTGCACGCCCGCGAGGACGAGGTAGCCCAGCGCCGGGAAGACCAGGGACAGGACCAGCGTCGGGCCGACACCCCAGCGGAGGGTCAACCGGTCGGCGACCAGCGCACCGCACAGGGCACCGGCGCTGCCGACGGCCGTGATCACGCCGATCGCGGCCGCTCCGACCTCGGCCTCCCTGATGAGGAAGAGGAAGTACACCGCCATCACGGCACTGAAGGAGAGGCTCGTAAAGACGGCTGCCACGGTGCACCAGCGCAGTACGGCGTGCTGCTTGATGACGCTGAAGCCCTCACGCACCGACGTCCACACCGAGGGCGCCTTCCGGTCGGTGTCCTCGGCGGTGCGGGGAGCCGCGTCCGCGGGCAGCTTGGCGAGGGCCAGGGCGGAGACGGCGTAGCTCACGGCGTCCAGGACGATCACCACCGGCGCGCTCAGCGCGCTGATCAGCACACCCGCGGTGCCGGGTCCGGCGACCTCCGCGACCGACTCCGAGACCTGGAGCTTGCTGTTCGCCTCCATCAGCCGTTCGCGGCCGACCAGGCCGGGGACGTAGGACGGATAGGCGATCTCGAAGAAGACGGTCATCGTGCCGACGACGAAGACGACCAGGAACAACTGCCCCATGGTCAGCATGTCCAGCAGATAGGCGACCGGGATCCAGGTCAGCGCGGCGAACCGGACGGCGTTGGTCCAGACGAGGATCGGCCGTCGGGCCCGGCGGTCCACGAATACGCCGACGAAGAGCCCGAACAGGAGGAAGGGAAGCTTCTCGAGCGCCCCCATCAGGCCGGATTCCATGGGCGTCGCGTTCAGGACCAGCACCGCGGTCAGGGGAAGCGCCACATAGGTGATCTGCGTCCCGAGGAACGACACGGACTGGCTGGACCACAGCAGGAAGAAACCTCGGTGCCGGAACAGGGAGCCCGGCTCGGCGGTCACGGACACGGACACGGGGGAACCTCCAGATCGGAAGCGGGGGGTGCGATCTCGGAAAGCCGCCGGTCCGGATCCGCCGCGGCGGTCGTGAGCCAAGCGCTGAACTCCTCAACCAGGCCGCGCACCGTCACCTCGTCGAAGAGCGAGCTGTCGTACTCGACGCGGAGTTCGAGCCGGTCCGCCGCCGGGAGGAGATGGAAGGTGAGGTCGAACTTCGTCGCCTCGACGACGTCGGGCGTCTCCTCGACCTCGAGGCCGGCCATCTCCAGCGGCGCGTCGGGCACGTTCTGCAGGGCCAGCCAGGCCTGGAACAAGGCCTTGCGGCCGTCGGTCCGCCTGCCCACGTGTTCGATGACCTGCTGGAACGGCACGTCCTGGTTCTCGTAGGCATGGAGCGTTCGCTCCCGTACGCAGGAGAGCAGCCCGGCGACGGTGGGGTCGCCGGACAGGTCCGTCCGCATCGCGAGCGTGTTGATGAAGCATCCGATCAACGGATCGACCGCGGGATCGGGTCGGCCCGCCACCGGTGTGCCGACCACCACGTCCTGGCGGCCCGCGCGGCGGCCGAGGACCGCCGAGTACGCCGCGAGCAGCACCATGAACAGGGTGGTCCCGGTGCTCCGGGTCAGCTGGACGGCCGGCTCCGCCGGGATCGCGGCGGTGAAGCAGCGGCCCGGGACCAGGGGCCGGTGCTCCGGCGGCCTGGGTCGGTCGGTGGGTAACCCCAGGTCCCGCGGCGCGCCGTCGAGCGTCTCCTGCCAGTACGCCAGCTGCCGGGCGAACCGCTCGGCCTGGGCGCGCTGCCAGTGTGCGTGGTCGCGGTACTGGACGGTGAGTTCGGGAAGCGTGGGCCGCTCGCCGCGGGCGTGCGCGGTGTACGCGGTCGTCAGCTCCTGCAGCAGGATGTTGGTCGCCCAGGCGTCCGTGGCGATGTGGTGCAGCGTGATGTGCAGGTAGTGCTCGTCATCGGAGAGCCGCAGCAGCAGGGGACGGATCGGCGCGTCCAGCTCCAGGTCAAACGGCGCGGTGGTGGCACGGTCGAGCAGTTCCCACGGGTGGCCCGCCACGTCCCGGAGCGGCAGCTCGACGGGCTCGGGGTCGCCGACCACGGCGGTCGGTTCGCCTTCGGGGCCGATCGGATAGCGGGTGCGCAGGATGCTGTGCCGGGCGGTCAGGGTCCGCAGTGCCTCCGTGAGGGCGGGCACGGACAGCTCTCCCTTGAGGTGTAGGGTGACCGGCACGTGATATGCGGACGACTGTTCCTCGAAGGTGTACGCGATCCAGAAGCGCTCTTCGGGGAAGCTGAGCGGCCCGCGCCGCTGAGCGGCGGAGAGCGCGGGGGAAGTCGCCCCGGCCGTGGGCGCCGCGGCGGCGCCGGAGCCTGCTCCGCGGCCTGCCAGGCGCTTCGCCAGAAGCGCGCGCTTCGCCGGCGACACGGAGTCCAGGCGCGTCTGCGCGGCGGTCCTTCGTCCGGCCGCGTCCGGGAGGGAGGGACCGGCCTGCCCGGCAGCGGTGGTCAACAGTCCGCCGCCATCTGCGTCACGAGACTGAGCGGCCGCATGTCCGTCCAGTGCCCGTTGACGTAGTCGAGGCACGAAGACCGGTCCGACGGCCCGTGCACGAGGGCCCATCCGGCGGGTACGACGGAGAACTCCGGCCAGAGCGCATGGTGACCGTCATCGTTCGTCACCACGACGAACCGACCCTGGGGATCGTCGAGCGGATTCAGCATCAAGCCTCACTCCTCGGGGTTACCGGGACGCCAGAACGGCGGTCCTTCCAGAAATGCGTGCACTGCGCACGCATCCCTGTCACCGTAGCAGCAATGCGTGCGATGCGCACGCTTTTCGGAAGAGAGAGACCGCGCCCGCCCGACCGAAGCCGGCCAGGGTCGGTCGGCGTGCAGCCGCCGAGGCACTGAAGGAGGCGGTCGCCGCCGGCCGGGCCACCAGAATCTGATGTGGCACCAGGGCCTGGCCGGAGCCGGGAGAACAGGGCAGTGACCAGCTCCCAGCCGCGGCCGCACTCCCTGATCCCCACCCGCCCACCCGGCCACCACCCCGGGCGAGCGCCGCCGCCCAGATGCTCCACCTGCGCACCGCCACCATCCCGGCGCCGGTGCCGACCGCGGCCGCCGAACTGATCGCCGCCCACCTGGACGACCCCGACCCGGTCACCCGCGAAGCCGCCACCGACGTCCACACCCGCCTGACCACCGCCCCGGAGGACGCCGCACCCGGCCGGTGATCACCCGTCTCACCGAAATTTGACCGACGCTGGCGATCTCCGAGGTCAAACGTCGTTGGTTGCGGCTCTTGCAGGGGTGGTGATTCGAGGACGCGCGGCGCTCACGAGCCACGCCGCACCCACTGCGGTCATGTTTCTTCATGCCCGGCTCGTGGGGCGGCCTGCCTGGACACTCCACCGTCGCACACCCGAGCGCGCCGACCGGCTACGTGCTCCGGCTGGCTCGCAAGCGGCGCCACACCCCGCTCCGTGCGGGACCGCTGGAGCCGACCGCGCCCCGCCGGACGCCTGTCCAGCGGGGACTCTTCTTCACGACCGCCAGCCGACTGGCCCCTCGACCCGGGGAAGGCCGGCGATGATCAGGTCGAGGGCGAATTCGAAGCGCTGGTCGAAGTTGTCGGGGCCGACGTACGGCAGGGCAGTGGCCGGGGGTCGGGTGGGTTTCGGCCGGGACCTGGTCCGGCAGGAGGGCCGGTGCGGTCTCCCGGGCGGCCTGCTGTTCCTGGGTGAGGCCCAGGGCCAGGTAGAAGATCGACCAGTGGGTCTACGCGGCCGTGCGCGGTGGGAGGCCGGCCGCCAGCAGGGTGGCGATCACGGTGTCGGCGTAGCGCAGCGTGCGGGGCTCGGCGGCGAAGACGAGTTCATGCGGGGGATCCGGACGCCGCTGAGGACAACCTGGATCCCCGCGTCCTTGAGGAGGGCGCCGAACAGTGCGGGGAACTTCCTGTCCCGGTCCCGGATCATGTAGCGCGCCCGGCATCCCGCGTCCTCGAGGTCCATGACGAGGTTCTTCGCCGCCTGTGCCACCCAGGATGCGGTCGGATGCGCGGTGGCGCCCAGGATCCGGATACGGCGGCTGGTGTGCTCGATGACCGCGAGCACGTGCAGCCGGGCTCCGGACAGGGTGACCGTTTCGAAGAAGTCGCACGCGAGGAGTACGTCCGCTTGCGACGGGTACCAGGGGGTCTCGGCACCACCAACGACCTGCGCGCCTCCATAGTCACGGTGCGGTCGCGGGGCGTTCCTGTACACGGCCTTCGTGGGCCCCGTAGCGCCCGGGTGCCGGTCGATGAAACGCGTCACGGCTCCTTGCAGAGGCGTTCCGGACTCGGCTGCGGCCTCCTTGGACGCCTGGATATGGCGGCCCACTGCCAAGATCAGGCCAGCGAGCTCGAAGAGCTGCGAGGTCTGCTTCTCGTCCACCGCACCAGCGCTGGACGATGCTCGTCCGGTCAGCCCAGCGATGCGCTCGCCGCACGCAGTTCGTCGAGGGCCGCCAGGGTGTACCCGGCGAGCTCGTCCTCGGCGCCACGGTCGTCCTCGGCCCATTCGGCGTACCCCCGTTTGAAAGCGAGGACGCCCAGCTCGCCCGCGAGAGCCGCAGTCGGATCGGGTACGCCGCGGGCGACCAGGGCGGTTGTCATCGCGGCCGCGAGACTGACGGTCTTGAGGGCGTCACGCTCTTGAAGCTCGGCGCTGGCGGCGACGGCCGCCTTCAGGCGGGGGGCGAGCTCGCGACTCCTGGGGCCCATCGCGGTCGAGGCGCGCTCGAGACCGGCAGCGACTGCCTCAAGCGGGCTGGCGTTACCGGGCGCGTCGGCGATCCCCTCGGTCAGCAGCCGGCTCAGCGTCTCCTGCCCGGCGACCAGCAGCTCGCGCTTGTCGGGGAAGTGCCGGAAGAAGGTGCTCTTGGTGACCCCGGCACGCTCGGCGATCTGCGCGACCGTCGTGGCGTCATACCCCTGCTCCGTGAACAGGTCGACCGCAGCCACGACGAGGCGTTCACGCGCACCTGGTTCCCATCGACCCATGGGTTCAGCATATGCGATGGGACTCTTGTCCCGTCACCCTGCTAGGGTGATGGGACAAGAGTCCCATCACTTCTGGGAGGGTTTCCATGCGCATCTTTGTCACCGGCGGCACCGGTCTGATCGGTTCCGCCGTCGTCGCCGAACTCCTCGGCAACGGCCACACCGTCCTCGCGCTCGCCCGCTCCGACGCCTCCGCACAGGCCGCCGAGGCAGCCGGCGCCGAGCCGCTGCGGGGAGGCCTCGCCGATCTGGACGTCCTGCGCTCCGGCGCCGCCCAGGCCGACGGGGTGATCCACCTGGCCTTCGGCAACGACTTCAGCAGCCCCGAAGCCCTCGCCCAGAACGTCGCCGAGGAGACCGCCGCCCTCACCACCCTCGGCGAGGAGCTCGTCGGCAGCGACCGCCCCTTGGTCACCGTCTCGGGTACGCCCTGGGTGCCGGGCCGTGCCTCCACCGAGGCCGACCCGGTGCCGACCGACGGGCCGGTCGGCGGCCGCAGTCGCACGGTCACGGCGGTCCTGGGCCTGGCCTCCCGCGGGGTCCGGAGCACGTCCGTACGCATGCCGCGCACGGTTCACAACGAGGGCGCGGGCGGGTTCGCCGGTCTGCTGACCAACATCGCACGCCAGAGCAGGATCTCCGGCTACCCCGGTGACGGCACACAGCGCTGGCCCGCCGTCCACGCGCTCGACGCGGCCGTTCTCTTCCGGCTCGCCCTGGAGCAGGCGGAGGCCGGTACCGTCTGGCACGCCGTGGCCGACGAGGGGGACAAGGTACGGGACATCGCGGCCGTCATCGGCCGACGGCTGGGCCTGCCGGTCGAGTCGGTGCCGGAGGAGACCTACGGCCCGCTCGGCCCGATCTTCAAGGCCGACCAGCCCTCGTCCAGCACCCGCACCCGGCAGGCGCTCGGCTGGGAGCCGAAGCACCCCAGCCTTCTGGAGGACCTGGAGAACATCCAGCCCTGATCGGCGACCGACGATCGGGGCGGACCCGCTGGCGGCGCTCACGTTGACAGCAGAAAACCCTCACCTACGTCACTCGCGACCGACCGTCTCGCCGCAGCGACATCTCGTACCCGCACATCCCGCGGTCAACGCCCTTCCGCTGCTCCGGCTGCCGCACGCTGCCTGTCGTCAAACGTTCGAATGACGACAGATACGACGGGCGTCCAATGAACCCGGAGTTTTCGGGGCGCGCATCCAATCGGATCCGATGGCGGATGACGACAGGGTTTGGTGACAGCTACGGCCGGATGCGATGCGACCACCGACACGGGGAGCGGCATGGCCAATCTGGTCTACAAAAAGCTTCTGACCACGGGTCAGGGGTCGGTTCCGGGCCGCCTTGTAGCTGGTGATCACCGCCGGGTCGGCATCGGGAGCGCCATCGTCGAGTCCGGCGAAGCCCAGGTCGGCGATGGTACCGAGACCGTCCCATGTCCGGGCGGTGCTCGGCGTATGCGGCCGCCGCGCCGCGAATGGCGAGACGTGAAGTGACTGTTCGTCATCATCATCCGTACGATCACGCTACCATGTTGGTTCATGAGTAAGGTAGGTAACCAGTAGAGCAATGGAGGCATGATGTCACTGTCTGATGGCGACGGCCCGATCTTTGCCCAGATTGCCGCCGAGCTGGCGAACCAGATCGCCGACGGAACGGTGGGTGAGGGAGAGCGGGTCGCATCCACTAACGAGATCGCGGCGTTCTACCGGGTCAACCCGGCCACGGCGGCGCGCAGCCTCACCGTGCTCGCGGAGCAGGGCCTGGTGGAGAAGCGGCGGGGCGTCGGCATGTTCGTCGCGAAAGGCGCGCGGGAGCGGCTGGTGCACGAGCGGCGACGCCGCTTCGCCGACCGCTACCTGCGGCCGCTGGTGGTCGAGGCGGCACGGCTCGGGATCGGTCTTGACGAACTGCTCGGGCTGGTGCGCGAGGAACTGACCTCGACCGAGGTGACGACGGGGGTGAAGGCGTGACCCCGGCGATATCGGTGGCCGGCCTCAAGCGCCGCTACCGCGACCACCAGGCGCTGACCGATGTCACCTTCGAGATCGACACACCGTCCATCACCGGACTGCTGGGCCGCAACGGTGCCGGGAAGAGCACGCTGCTGCGCATCCTGGCAGGTCAGGAGTTCGCCACCGCCGGCCGCGTGCGCGTGTTCGGGGCCGAGCCGCTGGAGAACGACGCGGTCCTGCGCCGGCTGATCCTCATACGGGAGGACCAGACCTACCCCGATCTGCGGGTTCGGCACGCGGTCACAGCGGCGTCGCTGATGTACCCGAACTGGGACGCCGACCTGGCCGGCACGCTGCTGGACGCCTACGAGCTGCCGCCGGCCCGGCCGATCAAGAAGCTGTCGCGCGGCATGCGGACCGCCCTCGGCATCACCATCGGGCTGGCCGCCCGCGCCGAATTCACCCTGTTCGACGAGCCGTACGCGGGCCTGGACGGGGTCGCCCGCACGCTCTTCTACGACCAGCTGCTCGCCGACTACACCGCCCACCCGCGGTGCATCGTGCTCTCGACCCACCTCATCGACGAGGCCGCCGACCTCCTGGACCGGGTCCTGGTCCTCGACCACGGCCGGCTCGTCCTCGACGCGCCCGCCGACGACCTGCGCGGCACCGCCACGACCGTCACCGGCCAGGCCGGCAGCGTGGAGCGGCTCGTCGCCGGCCGCACGACGCTGAACCGGCGCACGATGGGCGCGCAGACCACGGCGGTGATGGTCGGCCGGCTCGACGACCGCGACCGCGAACTCGCCGACCACCTGTGTCTTCGCCTGGAGCAGGTCACCCTCCAGCAGCTCGCGGCCTACGCGGCCGAGCACCACGACCGAGCCGAGCTCATGGCAACGAGGACACCCTGATGCGTTCCACCCCGATTGTCACCGTCGTCCGCTACCTGCTCCTCGACCGCGTCACCTACCTCGTACTGCCCTGGGCATGGGCGGCCTTCGGCTTCGTCCTCGACGTGGTGATCCTGCGGCTCATCCCGGCCGGTCACAGTGACCACCGCTGGGTCGGCGGCCTGGTCGCGGTCCCGCTCGTCATGCTCGTCGTGGGCGCGCAGTCGGTTGCCCGCGCGCTGCCGTTCGCCCTCACCCTCGGGGTGAGCCGACGCACCTACTTCCTCGGCGCCACCGCACTGGCCCTCGCCCTGTCCGTGGGCTTCGGACTCGTCGTCGTGATCGGCCAGATCCTCGAACGCGCGACCGGCGGATGGGGCATCAACATGGCCTACTTCCGCGTCCCCCACCTCCTCGACGGCCCCTGGTACCTGTCGTGGCTCACGGCGACGACAATGTTCGTCCTCATGTTCGTCTACGGGATGTGGTACGGCCTGGTCTACCGCCGCGCCGGACTGCCCGGCACCACGGCGTTCGGCGCGGCACAACTCGGCGCGCTGGCCCTCGCTACGCTCGTCGCGACGTGGGCACACGGCTGGACGGGCATCGGCCACTACCTCGGCACCGTCACCGCCACCGGCCTCACCGGCGTCCTCGCCGTCGCCGTCGCTGTCCTGCTCGCCGGCGGCTTCGCCACGATCCGACGGATGACCATATGAGCGCGGCAGAGATGGTGGACGTGGGGCGCGCGGCGCAGGACGGGCAGGACGGCGAGCGGATAGCACCGCTGGCCCGGCGGGTGTTCGCCGTCGCGGGGGTGGTATTCGCCGTGCTGATGGCGCTGTCCCAGCGTTACGGATTCCACCGTGACGAGCTGTACTTCCTCGACTGCGCCCGGCACCTCCAGGCGAGTTACGTGGACCAGCCGGTGCTCGCGCCGCTGATGGCCCGGGTCTCGCTGTCGCTCTTCGGGGTTTCGGCGGTGGGCCTGCGGCTGTGGCCGGCGCTGGCCGCCGCGGGCACAGTGGTCGTGGGCGCCCTGACCGCGCGGGAGTTCGGCGGCGCGCGGCGGGCGCAGCTGCTCGCGGCGATCGCGACGGGCACCATGCCCGTGCTGCTTGGCAGTGCGCACGTTGCCAACACGACGTCTTACGAACTGCTGGCGTGGGCGGCGATCGCGTTCGTGGTCGTGCGGATCGGCCGCACCGGCGACACCCGGTGGTGGCTCGCCGCAGGGGTGCTGGTCGGCCTCGGCGCGGAGTTCAACCACCTTGCGGCGATCTTCGCAGCCGTCCTGCTGGCTGCGGTGCTGCTCGGCCCTGCCCGCCGGACCGTGTCCGACCGCCGACTGCTCGCGGGTGCGGTGATCGCCTCGCTGCTCGTGCTGCCCGACCTGTGGTGGCAGGCGCACCACGGCTGGGCCATGTTCGAGATGACGCGGGCGCTGAACGGCGAGCACGGCGGCCCGGGCAACATCCTCACCTGGCTCATGGGGCAGCTCGGCATGTCCTGCCTGGCGATGACCCTGCTGTGGATGGCGGGCCTGCGGTTCCTGTGGCGGTCCGGTCAGCCGCTGTGGCGTGCTCTGGTGATCGCGTACGCGGCGTTGTTCGTCCTGTTCGCCGTGACGACCGGAGCGCAGGTGTACTACCTGGCCGGGCTGTACGTGTGCCTGCTGGCGGCCGGCGCGGTCGACCTCGACAGGTGGCTGTACGCCCGACCGGAGCGGTTGTGCGGCCTGGTGATCGCAACCGCCGTCTCGGCCGCGCTGTCCGCCGTGGTCGTGCTGCCGGTGCTGCCGGCCTCCGGCGTGGCCTGGACGTACGGCACCAGCCCGATCTCGGGGGAGACCCAGGGCTGGCCCCAACTGGTCGGCACCGTGCGGCAGGTGTGGACCGGGCTGCCCGCCGAGCAGCGCGCGAACGCGGTGATCTTCGCAGCGGACTACAGCGAGGCCGGCGCCATCAACGAACTGGGCCGCACCGCCGGGCTGCCCACCGCAGTGAGCTCCCAGAACACCGACTGGTGGTGGGGCCCCGGCAACCCGAACGCCACCACCGTGATGGCCATTGCCCCCGGCCCCGACTACGCCCCCGGGTATGAAGCCCACCTGCGCCAGTACTTCCGGAACGTCCGCGTAGCTGCCACCCTCACCAACCCCGACGGCGTGCACAACATCGAATCGGGCGGTCACGTCTATATCTGCACCGACTCCGTCCGCCCCTGGGGCACGACCTGGCCCGAACTGCGCAACTACGCGTGATGCCCACCGGGCTGCGCTGGTGTTGCGGCACGCGAGACGCTGGCGCGGCCGGGCCCCGTCCTGTACCGGCGCAGGTCCATGCGTTCTCCACGGTGGATCGAGCGGCCTGAGGCCCGCGCGGTCACGAGGTCGGAACCAGCCATGATTTCCAGGCGGCTCATGCACCTCTCGTAAATGAGCAGTTGCGAGAGATGCCCCTTCCCCCTGGCACAGCGATCCCCTGCCGACGTGCTGACACTCTCAACCCGCCAGCTTGACAGGGAACCTCTACGACCCCGCCACCATCCGCCCCATCCCGCAGCCCTCGGACGCCGCCGCATCGGCAGGCCTCACCGCGACAGGGCCCGGTTCGAGGGCGCGCCATGACCACCGCCCCCCGCCAAACCCACCCTCGCCGAACTCCTCGAACAGACCTCACCGGCAACCCGCGCCCGCCAGGCCGCCGCCACCGTCGCCGTCCACCCACCCCTCGCGCCGCTGCTTCCCCATGGCGGGCTGGCTCGCGGCACCGTCTGCGAATCCGCTGATCTGTCGCTGCTCCTGGCGCTCGCGGTGGGGCCGGCGGATGCGACGCCCGCGACCTGGTCCGCGGCCGGACCTCGGGCTGGCGGACCTCGGGCTGGCGGCGGCGATCGGCCACGGCATCCCGATGCACCGCCTCCTGCTGGTCGACGAGCCCGGCGAGCACCTGGCCGAGGTCGTCTCAGCTCTCGCTGCTCCTGGTTCGGCCGCCGGACCGGACGGAGCCGCGCACAGCAGCCCGCCTGGCCGCCCACCTGCGCCGTACCGGCTCGGTCCTCTTCTTCCTACGGGCCCTGGCCGGGCGGCGCCCAGCTGCGCCTGGAGGTCACCGCCGCCGCCTGGTCCAGGCTCGACGATGGGCATGGGCAGCTGCTTCACCGCCGGGTGACAGTGCAATCGAGCGGGCGGGGGAGTGCGGCCCGTCTGTGGACCGCTGAGCTGTTGCTGCCAGACGACCAGGGTCAGGTGAGTGTGCCGGCGGCGGAGCCCGGGGCGGTGCCGGTTGTCGACGGTGTTGCGGTGTGATGCCGACAGTTGCTGGGGGCCTTGTCATCTGGTCCCTGGGCAGCTGTGGCCGGCCCCCGCCCAGGACTACGACGGGACATTCGGCGACGTGGCCGCGTTCATCGGCGAGCGGAACGACTCTGCCCGCGCCCGGCCAGGCCGCCTCGCGTGCGGCCGTCACCGGTGCCCCATCCGGTGCTGGGAACCGGCAGCCGACCCGTCCGCGCTGACCGAAGGTGTCCAGTCGGACCGGCGGGTCCGCGTTCGCGCGGGGCCGGGCCAGTCCGGATGGCTCCACCGCCTTGCCGCGCGCCGGCGTCCTCGGCCCGTCCGAGGCCACGACGCCGCACAGCTGCCGGACGCCCTCGCGGAGAGCGTCCGGCAGCGCTGACGGCGTGGCCCGGGGTGCGGCTGCGGCCCGCAAGGGGTGCCGCAGCCGCGAGCGGTCACAGGTGTCAGGCGCCCGTGCCGTTCCACTCCGTCGGCCGGACCGCGGCGCCCGTGCCGTTCCACTCCGTCGGCCGGACCGCGGCGCCCGTGCCGTTCCACTCCGTCGGCGAGCCCACCGATCCCGTGTTGTTCCACACTGACGGCGCCGGTGCCGCGCCGCTCTGCGCGAAGGTGGTCCCGGCCGCCACCGTGCCTGCGGCGCCGGCCAGCAGGGCCGCTAGGCCCAGCCTGGCCGCCGTCGGGCGCAGCCGTCCGGCGCGGCCCGGCGCTCCGGGCTTCGTCACTCGTGCGATCTTCATCTCGATCCCCCCGCTTCCGTGGTCACGCGATTGGCGTGAGCACGGCCGATCATCGGCCGTGCGAACGGGATTGTTCCAGTCGATGATCACGACCAACAGCGATTTACGACATCGGTTCCACAGCGAGCTATCAAAGGTCGTACAGGCATGACAGGGCGACGACGCACCCCTGGGTCCAGATGCGTAGCGCCGTTGCTCGTTCCCGGTGGCCGTCGCACGCCGGGTAGCCGAAGGCGCCTGTGGGGTGCTGCTGGCCGAGCAGGAAGTCGACCCCGTCGCGGGTGATCCGGTGGTCGGCCCAGCCGAGCAGACCCAGTCCTTGGAGGAGCGCGGCGACTTCTTCGAGCCGGTAACTCCGGCAGGCGGCCGGTACCGCGGCTGCGAACCGCTCTGCGACGAGGTGCCAGGTGGAGAGGTCGTTGCCGAGGCGATGCGGTTCGCCATCGGCATACTGCGCAAGGGCTGCGGCGGTGACTGCAGGCGCGCGGTTCCCTGCCAGCAGGCTCGTGGGGTTCGTGGAAGCGAGAAGAAGAGCCGCATGCTCCGGGGTGAGTCGGCCAAGGTCCCGCAGCCGGCTGACTCCCCCGGCCGCGGTCGCAGGAATGACGGTGAGTTCGGTGAGCGCTGTTGCCGTTTCCGTCAGGAACCGGTCGAGGGAGTCGCAGGTCAGCCCGGCGGCCGAAAGGCCTCGCGCGCACTCGGCGACGGAGTCGACGCCCTGCCGGCCCCAAGCCACCGGCTGGTCGAGGATGTTCCTGGCATGTTGCGCCAGACTGCTGAGAGCCCGGGCGGCGAGTTGTGGTTCCCCCACCGAGCGTGCGCCTCGCGCGGCAGCGCCCGCTGCCGGGACTGCGTCGTCGAAGGACACCTCGAGAGCGGCCTCGGCCAGCCAGGCGGTGGCACGCCGGATCGCGTGCCCAAGTCCTCCCTTGCCGATGGACCGGGCCGGCGAGGGGCTCGCCTGCCGGAGGACGGCCGGGTCGCGGGCGAGGTGCCCGGCCAGCGCCGCGACGATCGTGGTGTGATAGCCGGTGGCCCAGTCGCGGTATTCCGCGTCGCCGTTCTGGAGTTCCGGCGGAAGGACCCCGTCCGGCCCGGCGACCCGCCCGCTGGGCTCCTGCACGTCGGCGAGAAACGCCCAGGCCCGTGCCACCTCGGGCGAGTCGTGGATCCTCAGGCACAGCAGGCAGCAGAGCAGCTCGGCGACGAGGTCGGCGTTCTCCTTGCGGCGACACAGGAGGCTGAGCGACTCCAGCATTTCCACGGCCCGGGACAGATCGAATCCAGTGGGCCACCGCGGAACACGCCGACCGAAATCGGTGGCGTAGAACACGGTGTGCGTGATCGCGTAGATATCGCCGTCGCTCAGCTTCAGCACGGATGGATCCGCACAGAACAGGGAGAAGGGCAGTACAGCGCCGACCGCTGGCATCCCGTGATCGATTCCGGACAACTCCAGTGTGTGCAGCAGGTCCAGCTGCCGAAATGGAACGCGCTCGAAGCAGGCCGCATAACGCCCGGCGACCGCTTGCTCGATGAGGCGCTCGAATTCACTGTCGCGCTGCCCGCACAGCCGCCGTGACGCGTAAGTGCCCGCGTACAGGAGCAGGGCCCGCTCGTCGCGTGCGACGAGCTCACGATACGAGGCGCGGGACGTCACCTCGGTGACCTGGTCGAGCAGCGTCCGATAGTCGGCGTCGTCGCCGAAGGACCCGGACTCTGCCCGGGCACGGAGTCCGACCAGCAACGCGACCTCGACAAGCGCCTTGCGGACGAACAGCACGCGCCCCTTCTCGGCTGCGTCGGGGTCGAAGCGGGAGCGGTGCGCGGCCAGCCAGGAGACCGCTGCGCGTTCCACCGTGCGCCACATGTCCGTCACAGTCGCCCCCTGATCCGATGTCACAGACCCCTTGATTATGTTTCTGGGGTGGGAGCCCCTGCGCGACGCGGTCTCCGGCTAGGCCTGCGAAACGTCCTCGGCCACGGACGGGACAACGAGCACGTACTTGTCCCAGGCCAGCACATAGCCGGCGATTTCTCCGAGCGTGGTGGTCGCACTGACCAGCTGCTCCAGAGTAGTGTTCATGTTGATCAGCCCGCTGTTCTTCAGGAAGGCGAGAGCGGCCCGGGCGTCGACATTCGAGCAGTTGGTCATGGCGAACCTCCACTGAGGTCGTTCTTTCCGCGGAATTATCACGCGGAGCGCTTGTTCCCGATTGTGTCGACGGTTTGCGCGAGTGTCATCGGCAGATACTCGGATTCACTCGAATGGTGCAATCTGAACATGATATTTTGTTTTGCCTGTGAGTGGATTTCGTACTGCCCCTGCTGTGGCCGGACACGGGTGACGCGGGCCCAGCAGCGCAAAGCGCGGCCAGCGGGGAAGGCGCCCCCTTGGCATGGGTGACGAGGGGGCGGACTAGGCAGGAGACCTGCCAAGCGAAGATCACCTATCCGCACGGCGCCGGGTCGACCTCACCCGTCGCTGCACACCCCCAAGCCCCGTCGAGACCAGCCCCGCTGCTCCTGGGAGTGCTGATCGCGCTGGTCCTCTTGCTCGCCGCGATCCTCCCGATCACCACCTACCGCCGTCGACGCGGCGACCCGGCACACGACTCGAAGGCCGTCATCGCGTGCTGTCTTCCGGGTCGTCAGGTGCGAAGAGGCCGTGGCGGGTTTCGGGGGCGCGGGGGTGCCGCCGCCGTGGGGCCAGGGTGTGGGCCTGCTCGGCGCGCTCGGCCAGACATGCGCCTGGGGCGTCGGCGGCGTCCATCCCAGTCGAAACCGGCGCCGCCGGCCGTCCGAGCCTTGCAGGCCCGTGCTGTCGCTGATGTGCTGCGCCCGGTCGAGGACGTCGCACTGGCGGCGGCGTCGGCGTAGTCGGAGGTGTGGCCGACAGCCGCCAAGAGCCGGGTCAGCAGCGTACGGCCGTAGCCGTGCATCCACTCCTGCGAGTGCGAGCGGCCCGCCACCGCGTCGGTGGCCCGGGCACCGTCTGCCGCCCGGTCCCGGTTCGTCTTCGGCAGCGACGACGCAAACCCACGCACCCAACGACACGTCACCGGGCGCGCGAGGGACGCGTTCGAGATCGCCCGGCACCACCAGGGCGACATTTGTGGCGAGGACGCCCGCGCGGAGGCCCCCGCAACGCATTGCCGCCGGACCGGCATTGCAGCCGCCGCGCTCCCGCCGGTGCCGGACGACGCCGTGCTCAGCCTGGACGGCGACCAGCGGAAGCACCTGCACGCCGTCACCGCTCACCTCGACGCCAGGCATCATCGTCCGCCGGTAGCGCTCCGAGAAGGAGCCCGCGTTGGTGGTCCGACCGCGCCATGGGACCCGGGAGATGAGGTGCCAGCGGTCGGTCCAGCGCCGCGCGCTCGGCCGATCGGGTGACTTGGCAACGGGATTCTTGTAATCGTTTCACTCCTCTGGATTACATTTTTGTATCCAAACCGGCGGGCCGCCCATCCCTCTCCGGGGGAACGCAGCAGGTGGCGTGTCCGCTTCCTCTCCCGAACGGGGAGTCGTCCGCGCTCAGGCCGACCTGCCGCGATGGGCAGCCCCTGAGAGGACTTGGATCCACCGGCCGACGTCGATCCCTGCGTCGGCCGGTGTGGCCCATATGCGCCAGGAGGCGTCATGGGGGCGACCAAGGCACTCCGGAACGTGCTGGCCGCGTTGAAGGCCAGGGGTCGCTCCACGCCGACGCGAAGGGGCTTTGGTGCGCGGTCATGCTGTTGGCGACGCTGGCTGTGGCCGATGCTTCTGTACACGGCTTGTCGCTGGCGACCCGATAGCGGGGCTGTGACGCCGCTTGTGCTTCCTTGGCTGGGACGGATCCGTCCGGACCGGTTTCTTCTGTCACTCCGGTCGGCTCTGTCCCGCAGGACGGCGCCGCCGATGAGGGCGGTGAAGGTGTCTCCCGCAGCGCCGACGCGGCGGCTGCAGTTCGGAAGCCATGGGCGGCACCGGAAACCGAATGCCCGGCGCCGCAGCGCTCTCCGTTGGAGATTCGATTCCGCGGCCACGTCTTCCGATTCCTGCAGCAGCCGGACAACGGCGGCGCCGACGGAGGACCCTCCGCTGCGGTCGGCGGGAGGATTTTGGAACCGTCGGCGGGACGTCCGAGGTGATGAGCGGTCCAGTCGAGCGGCTTCGCGTCCTGCCGCCAAGGCATGCGGACCGGTTCTGCGAGGCAGCCCTGTCGAAAGCGCACGGAAAACTGATTCGTACATGCGCTGAGCCGTCTCCGGCTTTTCGGCTGCCGTATCGGGCCCGGTTCGGTACGCGGTGCTGGCTTTCCCTCGGCATCTTCCGACACGACGTGGAGTGTAGGGCGGTCTCGGACTTCGGCAGTGATGCAGATCGGTGTGGCAAGCGGCATGGTCGGAAGCTTCGCGAATCCGTCACCGCCGGATCGGATGACGTCCCCCCGGCTACGCGCCCGGCTTGATCGAGGCGCCGCCGGCAGTGGCCGGGACGGTCCTATCGCTTGATTTCCGTCGGCGGCGGATCCGGCGAACACCGGGTCAACGCCCAGTTCGACGACACATCATCTCATTCTGCGCTGTCATCCCGGCGGCGCGCCGGCTGCGAACCCGAGGATTGCGGCTCGATCACGCAGGCGGGTATCGGCGTGCTCGGGATCGGTTCGGCGGAGGCCGGCACATCGTCGCCAGCATCCTCGGGTATCCGGATGATGAAGATCGGACGAAGGATCACAGAGCTCATAATTCGCATACCGAGATCACCGCCACTGATCCTGGCACGCAGACCGCTCTCGCCGATCCGGCGTTCCGCCGGCAGTGAAGTGGAATCTCGTGCTGCCGGGCTCGGAGGCGTTTTTGCCTTTCAACGCCGTTGAGCTCCGGCAGGTGCTGTGGACCTGCCGGAGCTCACGACGAGTGCTCCTGCCTCGGTTCCGGCGCGAAGTGGGCGGGCTGCCGCTGCACCTGCGCCCGGCCGTCCTACAGGTAGGTGTAGCTGGCGCCGTTACTGGTGCCGGCTCCCGTGGTCACGGTGACCTGGACCGTTCCGCTTCCGGGGGGAGAGATCGCCAGCACGGCGCCATCACCGAGAACGGTGAAGTTCGCAGCCGGGACGGCTCCGAAGGTCACCGCGGTGGTGCCGGACAGGTGGGTGCCCACGATCAGGACAGGGAGGCCACCCATGGCCAGGCCGACCGGAGGAACCAGCGCCATGATGACCGGCGCGGCCGGCTCCTGGTAGGTGTAGTTCACCGGGTTGCTGGTGCCCGAGGGCGTGGTCACGGTCACCGGGACCGTGCCGCTTCCGGCCGGCGCGGTGGCCGTGATCGCCCCGTCGAACAGCACGGTGAACGTCGCCGGGGTGCTGCCGAACGTGACCGCCGTGGCACCGGTCAGGCCGCTGCCGACCAGCGTCACGGTGTTGCCCCCGGTGGCCGGACCCTGCGAGGGCACGATAGCCAAGAGAATCGGTGACATTTTCTTTCCCCTTCCCCGTACTGACGCCGGCGGGCCATCTCGGCCCGGCCGTCTGGGCGTCTCCATTTCAGGCTAGGAGTCACCTGATGGAGCATCAATGGCAGAAAGTTCTCTGACGAAGCATCAGCTGACGAGGGGAGTGACTTTTTCTCGATGCGCCGTCAAGTTGCCTTGACGATCAAATGCGAAGCCGTTCGGCGAATATCTACGGCGGCCCACCGGAGCGGTAGACCGCGACTGATCCGCCCGGAGATGTGCCGGATTGTGGCTTATGGTCCGGGTTGAGGCATGGCGTCATGTGTGCGGCTTGCTGGGCTTTCGGCTAAAGGTGGTCGCGATTCGTGCGAGGTGTCAGCTGGAGCGGCGGCTGGCCCTCCCGTGAAAAGATCTTCGGCGACCGATTTGATCCGTGCGGCTGGGGAATTGGCTTCGGCTCGTTCTGTTGATCGAGGAGCCGACCCGAAGGGGCGGTAATAAAATCTGAACTATGCGCCTCGTTTGATTTGCAAGACGGCCGGGCGACGGGATGGGGGCGCACTTCCCCTAAAGCGCTCCGCCGGTCTCCTTGTCAGGCGTTTCGCGATCTTTCGTGCGGGAATTCACGGCGTGCTGCGAATTCTTGATTGATCGCGGCATACTCTTCCGCCTCCGAGGGGGTGAGTATCATGCCTCGCTCACTGTCCGTCCTTCTCGAAGGGGGGCCGGATGGCATACCGAGGATTCTTAACGTGCTTGTCGACCGGTTCGAGGACCACATCAAGGTTGCATATCGAAACGGCTATGAGCACTTTGAATTCGCCAACGAATTTGCTGCTATCAGCGATGAGCGCCTTCCGGTCTACAGGTGGGTGTATCGAACCGCGATCGCAGAGTAGCCGATCACTTCGGGCGGATAGCGCTCGAATCCAGAAATCCGCCGGAAGGCGCTTTGAGACCCGGGCTCCGGCACCGACGTGTGCAGCCCGGGGCAGCTGCAGCCCCCGGCCGGCCCCGGGCCGGCGGCAGCGCGAAGCTCCGTCCGGACGAAGCATCAGAGACCGAGGTAAGGCATGAGCGGCTTGGCCTTCAAAGGGCTTGTGGAGGGCGGTCTCCACCTGGCACGGGGAGGAACGCGGTGAGCAGGAAACCCGCTCCGAGGAGCAACAGTGTGAGCGCACGCGACACCGTGGTCACCGGCATGGGTTTCTGCCTGCCCGGCACCGACGGTCCCGTGCTTACGGCCGCCGACCTGTGGGAAGTCGCCTCGCACGGCCGTTCATGCCTCAAGCACCACGGCGTGTACTACGGGTCGGTCGACCTGCCGGCCGCTGTCTTCGACAAGCGCCTGCCTGACCTTCCCGGGATCTTCTCCCGGCACTACACCAACGCCCACCGGTTCGGGCTGACGTCATTGGTGGAAGCCAGCGCGGACGCCGGCCTGGACATCCGCGCCGGCCACCTCGCCGAGGCCGCAGTCCTGGCCGGACGCGGGGGAATCGACGCGAACGTCCCCAGTTACCTCGCCGTGGCCCAGGCCGACGCCGGCACGACATTGCCGCACGAGGCCATGGAACTGTTCGTCCGGGGCCAACAGGCACTCACCCCGTCGGACGTCGCCCTGGTCCAGGGGGCGTACACCCGCACGACCGGCCCGTGTTTCACGGTGTCCTGCGGCTGCGCGTCCTCGGCCGTGCAGATCGGAAACGCCCGCCGGATGATCGCTGACGGTGCCGTCGACCTCGCCGTCGTCACCGGCGTCGACGTCTTCGGCCTGGAAGTGATCCAGAACGTCCAGCGCCTGCTGTACGGGGCCCAGCACAGCTATGACGCGATCCGAGTCGACGGCATGCCCGAACTCCTGCCGTCCTTCGACCGCATCATGCGCCCATACGACCGGCGCGCCGACTGCGTGAACCACGGCGAAGGCTCGGCGACGCTGATCCTGGAGAGCCGCGAGCACGCGGACCGGCGTGGAGCACACGTCTACGGGCAGGTCCTCGCACACGCCATGACCCGCGACGGCCTCTCCAACCCGCTGGCGAGCGACCAGAGCGGCGCCTCGCTCGTCGCAGCCATCCGCGCCTGCCTGGGCGAACGCTGGAGCATCGAGCAGGTCCCCTACATCCATGGAGGCAGCGACGGCGACGTGGTGGTGACCGCCTTCGAGTCGAACGCCGTCGGACAGCTCTACGGATCCGCCGCAGCCGACCTGCTGATGACCTCGCAGGAGGCGTGCTTCGGCCACAACGGCGCGCCTGCAGGTGCCGTGGGCGTCGCCTTGACCCTCCTCATGCTCGAGCGCGGAGAGGTCTGCCCCACCGCGAACTGCGAGGAGCCGGACGAACGCCTCACCTTCGACCCCGTTCCCGGCGTCCAGACCCGCCGTCTCGACTTCGACTACGCCGTGAGCTGCAACTACCAGATCGGTGGCGTCAAGAACGCGATCCTGCTCGGCAGCCCCGACGCCACCTAGCGCTAGCGCCGCAGAACCCGCCCACCGCCGTATCCGGCCGATTCAGGCAGGAAGAGGGACCCGCATGAACGCAACCGCCCAGCGCGCCGACTCGATCGCCGTCGTCGGCATGGGATGCCGGCTTCCCAGAGACGTGGACTCGCCCAACGCGATGTGGCGACTGCTCGTGGAAGCACACGACGCGGTCACGGAGCCTCCGCCCGGCCGGACGGAGGGAACCGAGGAGCCGGCCGACACCGGCGAGCCGACGCCCCGCTGGGGAGGCTACCTCCGGGACGTCTCCGGTTTCGACGCGGACTTCTTCGGAGTCTCCGGCAGGGAGGCCGACGTACTGGACCCCCAGCACAGGCTGCTGCTGGAGGTCGCCTGGGAAGCGCTCGAACACGCCGGAATTCCACCGGACCGGCTGGCGGGAACCCCCACTGGCCTGTTCTGCGGACTGAGCTACTCCGACTACATGGAGTCCCTGGCCGGGCAACCACGCGAACTGGAAGGATCCATCCTGACGAACGGTCACTGCGTCGCCGCCGGCCGCATATCGTACCTCCTGGGGCTGCACGGGCCCTGCGTCGCACTGGACACGGCGTGCTCCTCCTCTCTGGTCGCAACCCATCTGGCCTGCCAGGCCCTTCGCGACCAGGAGTGCGACCTCGCTCTGGCGGGCGGTGTCAGCCTCATCCTGGGAGCCAGGACGACCCGGTCCTTCACCCGGATGGGCATGCTCTCGCCCACCGGTCGCTGCCGCACCTTCGACGCCGCGGCAGACGGATTCGTCCGCAGCGAAGGCTGCGGCATGGTGGTCCTCAAACGACTGCCTGACGCACTGCGCGACGGCGACCGTGTCCTGGCAGTGCTCCGCGGCTCGGCGGTCAACCAGGACGGCCGCTCCGACGGGTTGGCCGCCCCTTCGCCCGCCGCACAGCAAGCTCTCTTCCGCCAGGCCCTGGAACGGGCCGGAACCGACCCGCGCGAAGTCGGGCTGATCGAGACCCACGGCACAGGCACACCGGTCGGGGACCCGATCGAATTCTCCAGCCTCGCCGCCGTCTACGGCGTGGGCCAAGGACGCTGCGCCCTCGGATCGGTCAAGACGAACGTGGGACATCTCGAACCCGCCGCCGGAGTAATCGGCCTGATCAAGGCGGTGCAGTGCGTCCGGCACGGACTGATACCGCCGAACCTGCACTTCAGCCGCTGGAACCCGGCCATCACCGCCGACGGCACCCGCCTGTTCGTCCCGACCGAACTGAACCCCTGGCCCGTCCGAACGGCCCCACGGCTGGCCGCCGTCTCCTCCTTCGGCTTCTCCGGGACCAACGCCCACATGATCCTGGAGCAACCGCCGGCCACCGTCCGCCGCCCACCCGCCGTCACCGCCCTCAAGGTCCCCGCACAGGCCACCGCCGGCCACCGCTCACGCGTACCGGTCCAGCGCACCCCACCGCCCGAGGTCTTCCTCGTTTCGGCAGGCTCCGCGAACGCCCTGCCCGCCGCAGCCGAGCGCCTGGCGCTATGGCTGGAACACGACGGTGCCGACGTTCCGCTGCACGACATCGCCCACACCCTCGCCCTCAGACACTCCCTCGGACGCGGCCGACTCGGCGTCGTGGCACCCACACACCACGATCTCGTCCGCGCTCTGCGCTCCTTCAAGGCCGGCCGCGCCCACCCGGGCCTGACCCAAGGCGAGGTGGGAGCAGGCATCAGCCGACGCCCCGTCTGGGTCTTCTCCGGCCAAGGCTCCCAGCGGCAAGGCATGGGACGCGGTCTGTACCAGCACGAACCGGCCTTCGCCGAAGCCCTCGCCGAGGTCGACACCCTGATCACCGCCGAAGCCGGATTCTCGGTCCTCGAGGCGATACACAACCGAGAACAGGTCACCGGCTGCGGCTGGGTCCAACCCGCCCTGTTCGCACTCCAGATCGCCCTGGCCGCCACCTGGCGCGCCCACGGCGTCGAACCCGCCGCCGTCATCGGCCACTCCATGGGCGAAGTCGCAGCCGCCGTCACAGCCGGAGCACTCACCCTCGCCGACGGCGTCCGCGTCATCTGCCGACGCTCCGCCCTCCTCGCCCGCATCGCAGGCTCAGGCGCGATGGCAACCGTCGCTCTCAGCCCCGCCACCGTGGAGAGGGAACTCACCGCGGCCAGCGCCGCAGGCACCGTCTCGGTAGCCGTCCTGGCCGCCCCCGACTCGACCGTCATCGCCGGCAACGCCAAGACGGTCCGGCGGCTCGTCACCACCTGGCAGGCCCGCGGCATCACCGCACACCTGATCGCCGTCGACGTCGCCTCACACTGCGCCCAGGTCGACCCGCTGCTCGCCGACCTCGGCACCGCGCTCGCCAACCTGAGCCCGCGCCAGCCCGCCATCCCCTTCTACTCCACGGTCCTGGACGACCCTCACGAGACCCCGCTCTTCGACGCCGCATACTGGTGCGCCAACCTGCGCAATCCCGTCCGCTTCACCGCCGCAGTCGCCGCCGCAGCCGCAGCCCGCCACCAGGTCTACATCGAACTCTCCCCCCAACCCGTCGTCACCCACAGCCTTGCGAAGAGCCTGGCCAACCGGCTCCACAGCCCCGTCATCGTGCCGACTCTGCGCCGCGACGAGGACGAGCCGACCACCTTCCGCACCCAGCTGGCCGCCCTCCACTGCGCCGGCGTCGGCGTCGACTGGTCGCGCCTCTACGCCGACGGCCACCTCGCCGACGTGCCGCCGCTGACCTTCGACCGCCGCCCGCACTGGACACAGACGGCCCCGGCCCTCCGCGCCACCCGGCGCCCGGGCGCCCAGGAGAGCGCCCTTCCCGGAACGCACACGGAGATCCCCGGCTCCGAGTCCCGCCACTACTGGCGCGCCGACACAGGAACCGACGCCGTGCCCTGGCTGGCCGACCACTGCGTCCACGGCGGTCCCGTCCTCCCCGGTGCCGCCTACTGCGCCCTCGCGCTGACCACCGCCCGCGACACCTTCCGCGCCGCCCCCCACGAAGTGGAGGCAACCGACATCCACTTCCGTGAACTCATGCACCTCGCCGCCAACACGCACATCGGCACCACCGTCACCCAGACCGCTCCCGACCGCGCCGACTGCGAGATCTTCTCCCGTGGCCAGGACGGCACCTGGGCGAGGCACGCCACCGCGGTACTGCGCCGCACCTCCACCACCCCCCAGCCAACCGCCGCATCCGTGCCCGAGCTGGAAGCCCGCCACCCCGTCATCCTCAACTCCGACGCCCTCTACACGAGTCTGCGCACCCGGGGCCTGGAACACGGGCCAGCCTTCCAGGGCATCATCGACCTGCGCGGCTCGTCCCAGGGCGACAGCTTCTGGGCCCGTGTCACCCTCCCCGCCGCCACGCGCACAGGCCACCACGCCCTGATCATCCACCCGGTACTTCTGGACCTGTGCGCCCAACTCGTGGTGGCCGGCCTGATCCTGGAACCGGGCCACGGCCTGATCCTGCCCGTCCACGTGGGACGCATCCGGATCGCCGGCAATCCGGAGACCGCCGCCTACGCCCACGCCCAAATCGACCACACCGCCGCGGACGGAGTGGTCGGAAACGTCCTGCTGCTGGACCAGGCGGGCAACCCTGTCGCCACCGTCGAAGGCCTGCGCTTCATCCGCCACGGCACAAGTCGCAAAACCGTCGACCGGTGGTTCCTCGAGACCAGCTGGCGGCCCCGGCCGCCGACGGCCGCCCGCCCCGCCGACCCGGGAACCTGGATCGTCCTCGGCGAGAGCGACGGTTCCGCCGAGGTACTGGCAGACACGCTGAGCGCGGCGGGTGCCACGACCAGGGCCCTCAACATCCCCGTCGGCGACGACTCCCTCGACCAGCTCAAGGACTCCCTCACCACCTCCTGGGCCCTCCCCGCCCCACCCCCGCGAGCCGTGGTCCTGCTGTGCGAACCGCCCACACCCGGACAGGACACCCGCACGACCGCGCTGCGCCGCACGCGGCGCCTGCTCGCCGTCGCCCAGACCGCGACAGCCCATGCGGAGCCGCCCCGCGTGTATGCGGTGACCCGGGCCGCCCACAGCCCCGAGCCCGGCCGCGGTACCGACCCGGCGCAGGGCGCGCTGCGCGGCCTCGTCAGGGTTCTGACACACGAGCACCCGGAACTTCGCGCGACCCTCATCGACACCGACCCCGGTGACGCCGACCTGCACGGCGTGGCGCGGGAACTGCTCGCCGACGCGCCGGAGGACGAGGTGGCCCTGCGCGGCACAGCCCGCCACATCGCCCTCCTGTCCTACACCCCGCTGTCCGACGGCGAACGTACGACGGCCATGACCCGTACCGTCCGCTACGGTTCCGAGGACCGCTTCCAGCTTCGCGTCGGCCGGATGGGCGACCTCAACACGCTGGAGTTCGCGTTGTCCCACAGACGCCCCCCAGGCCCGGGAGAAGTCGAACTCCGTGTGCGGGCCGCGGGCGTGAACTTCCGCGACGTACTCACCGCGATGGGCATGCTGTCCACCGACGAGGACGCCGGGTACCGCATCGGATTCGAGTGCACCGGGGAGGTCACGGCCGTCGGTCCCGGTGTCGAGCACGTCCGTGTCGGCGACGCCGTGCTTGCCGCGGACCTGCGCGGCGGCGCCTTCGCCTCGTTCGCCACGGTCCCTGCGGACGCAGTGGCGCCCATCCCCGCAGGAGTCGACCCCGACGCGGCCGCCGGACTGCCCGTCGCGTTCCTCACGGCCTGGTACGCACTGCACCACATCGCCCGCCTCTCCGCCGGAGAGCGTGTCCTGATCCACAGTGCCACCGGCGGAACCGGCCTGGCCGCGGTCGCGGTCGCGGCCAGACTGGGGGCCGAGGTGTTCGCCACCGCCGGCACCGAGGAGAAGCGCCGATATCTACGCGGGATGGGCATCGCGCACGTCATGGACTCGCGATCACTGGACTTCGCCGAGCAGACCCGCGCCGCCACCGCCGGAGAAGGCGTCGACGTCGTCCTGAACTCCCTGTCCGGACAGGCCATCAGGGCCGGCCTGGAGACCCTGCGCCCCTTCGGCCGATTCGTCGAACTGGGCGTACGCGACATCATCTCCGACGCACGTCTTGGGCTGGCGCCGCTGCGGCACAACATCACGATGAGCACGGTCGACCTCATCGAGCTCCAGACCAGCCGCCCGCAGACCTTCGCCACGGTGATGCGGGAGGTTCTCGAAGAGCTCGGCAGAGGAACCTTCGCGCCCCTGCCGTGCCGGGTCTACCCGATCTCCCAGAGCGCCGACGCGCTGCGGCAGATGGCCGGCGCCCGCCACACCGGCAAACTGGTTCTCACCGTCCCGAACACCGGCAACACCACCGCGGTGCTCCAGCGGCCGCCATCGCCGGTCCGGGCGGACGGCGCCTACCTCATCACCGGCGGTCTGCGCGGCGTTGGCCTCGCCACCGCGTCCTGGCTGGCCCGGCAAGGCGCATCCCATCTGGTCCTCAACGGCCGTACGGCCCCGTCGCCCACCACCGAGCAGGTCCTCGCACACCTGCGCCAGGCCGGCATCCGGGTCAGCGTGGTGCTCGGCGACATCGCTGAGCCCGGCACCGCCGACCGCCTGGTGGCTGCTGCCACGGCCGACGGCCTTCCGCTGCGCGGAGTGATCCACGCAGCCATGGTGCTGCACGACGCGGCCATCACCAACATCACCGACGCGCAGTTGGAACGGGTGTGGCACCCCAAGGTCACCGGTGCGTGGCGGCTGCACGAGGCCACGAGCCATCTGGCCCTGGACTGGTTCGTCCTGTACTCGTCCATAGCCTCGCTACTCGGTAACCCAGGCCAGGGCGCCTACGCCGCCGCGAACGCGTGGCTCGACGCGTTCGCGACCTGGCGCACCGGCTGCGGCCTGCGCACACTTGCCGTCAACTGGGGGCCCTGGGGTGAAACCGGCGTCGCCACGGGCTTTGCCGCCCGCGGCTACCAGACCATCCCCACCGCGGAGGGCCTCCAGGCCCTGGCGACGCTGCTGACGCACGACCGGGTACACACCGGTGTCATCCCCGGACCACCCGCTACCTGGATCCCGCCAGCCGGCCGGCACTCGTCACTGTTCGGTCTCCTCTCCCCAGACGGGCAGAACCGAGAGGATCAGAGCGCCGTGGGACGGGACGTCCTGACCGAGCTCAGGTCCGCCGAACCGGGGCTCGCCCGCCGAACGGCTCTGGAGGACTACCTGGCCGAGCACATCCGCACCGTTCTCCGGCTGGGAAGCACCACGCTCGACCCCCAGACCCCTCTGAAGGCGCTCGGATTCGACTCCCTTCTGAGAATCGAACTCCGCACCCGCCTCGAGTCCGGTCTCGCCACGCGGCTCTCCAACGACTTCGTGTGGCAGCACCCCACCTTGGCGGCCCTCGCCACCGGGCTCGCCGAGCACCTGGGCCTGGACCTGGACCTGGACGGCGATGGTTCCAAGCCATCGAGCGCGCCGGCACGGCCGACCCGTACCGGCCGCCCGAGCCGACGCGACGGGACCCCGAGGAAGCAGCCAGACTGAGCGGACGACAGCTGGGGGCAAGGACATGGACACTCATCAGCAACCTTCTGGCTCGGTCGCCATCAGCCTGGCAGATCAGCATCCGACCGTCCCCGCGCGCCGGCACGCGACGCCCGTCGCTCCCCCGGCGCCACAGGGCAGGGTGTCGGCGTGCGACCGCGGACTGCGCCGCTTCACAGCGTTCGTGCCGCCGCTTCCCGAGCGGGTCAGCGAGGCACGCCGCACGGTCACAGCGGCCTTGAGGCACTGGTGCCTGGAGCATCTCATCGAGGACGCCCAACTCGTGACAAGTGAACTGGTGACCAACGCGATCCGCCACGCACCGGACCCACGCCCGATCGAGGTCGCGGTCGAGTACGACGATCAATGGCTGTCTCTCGCCGTACGGGACCGGTCCACCGGTATGCCACGGGACGTCAGAGCCACCGTGTCCCACGAGAACGGCCGTGGGCTGCTGCTGGTGGGACACGTAGCCGAGTCGTGGCTCTGCGAGACCCACGGAGACGGCACCAAGACCGTGTCCTGCCGGCTTCCTCTGGAGAATCCCCCGCAGATGGAGCCTTCGAGCCCGACGCCCGACAGCAGGTGGTGAGGTCGCTCCGCTTCGACGGACACCGTCGGCAACAACCCCGGCGAGGGCGCCGAACGCCCTGTCTGGCGCTGCCGCCCGCAACTGCCCACAGCCGCCGGGTCCTGCCGACCCCAGCTCGCCCGCCGCACTCCCCCGCCGAGGTGGGCGATAAAGAACGCCGTGACCTGAACCGGCATTTCGGAGACAGGCTTCGAGTATGCATACGATTGTTCTGATGGGGCGGCATCAATAGGTGCCGGGAAGCAGTTGTACGGACCCGAAGGATGTCTGCAGTGTGCGGTAAGCCCTCGAATGGTCGATTCATTCTTGAATTATTACCGGCTTCCTCCGATGGTCATGGTGCAGGATATCGCAAAGTCGAAGTGGTGGCCTCGACGCTCTCTAAAATTACCCACATCTCGGACTTCAGGAGGATGCTTCTTTGATGATATGCTGCGCGTGTGGCATATTTATCGATCAGTTCATCGAATTCTGCAAATTGAGCATTTTTTCCGACCTGGGGATTGTATGATCGTTGAGGGGGGATTCGGGCTTTCCCTGCAGTGCCAGGTGTGCCCCGTTTCCGCAAGCCGCGTGGAACGCACCCGGAGAATGGCCGGGCCCTGCCGGGCGGATCTGCCGACTCGCGGCTTTCCCGGCGCCTCCCGGGGCATCGGTGAACGGCCGGTTCGCCGAGGGGACCGCCATCGGCTGCCGCAGGCACCGGGGCCAGACGGCTGCCCGTCCCGACCACGAGGAAGTACCCGAGCGGGAAACGTGAACCGGCGTTCCCGACAGGGTGCCGAGGCCGGTGCGGTTGGGAGACTCCTCGCAGACGCCGATCCCACCGTCGCCTTGCGCGGCTATCACCCGACCGGCCGACAGGTGCCGCAATCCCGCGAAAGCGCGGAAGTGGCCGGGCACCGCGAGCCGGCCGCCGGCACCGTGAACGGTGTCGTTCCGAATGACGCCATCCCAGCCGCCGACTGGATCTCGCTGCCAGCGACGGCGCTCCTCCTGAAAGGCGGTGCCTTCTTGCCCCAGGCCACCACTTGGCGGATCGGCCACGCGCTCAACCCCTTCCGCCCCGTAGCTCTAGGCAGCGTCATCCGGCGATCCGGCCCGGCACGTCAACCGGCCCGCGTCCGCCGCCCCCGAGCCCGGCAGGATCCGTCCGCAGGCCGCTTCCGCTGAGGGTGATCAGCACTTCCGTGGCCGTCGAAGGGCAGCACCCGCCACATCGCATCCGGGTGAGCCCGTGCACTCGTCGGACCTTCGGCTACACATCCGTACAACCGCGTCCACGTACCCCGCCTGCCGTCCAGGAGGGTCGCTCCTGACGCCCGTCGCCGGCTCGGAGATGACTGAGTGAGGAAGCGCGTAACCCGACCTCCCCGGTTCGCCGCGATCGACAACAAGGCGATCGACTCGCTGCCGTCGATTCTGGGAATCGGTCTGTTGACCAGGTTGATCAGGGCGAGGGATGGCGACCATGTGACAGTTGAAAGCCTGGCCAGGGACTACTCGGAAGGCGAGGCCGCGTTGTCCCGGGCCATGCGGGAACTGGTCCAGGCCGGCAACGTCGTGAAGCTGAAGGTCCAGCGAGCCAGGTCGGAGACGGTGGTGGGGCCGAACGGCTCGCCGGTGCTAAAGCGCGGTGGCAGCTGGTGGACAACCTTCAGCGTCGACAGCATCCCGTTCACACCCGAGGACGTTGCAGACATGCTTGCCGAGCTCATGGCCGACGGCAACGTCAAGAAGATCACGGTTGAGCCGGAGCACCTCGACCCGAGGAAGGCGGGTCGAGCGGCCCCCGGCAGTGTCGGGCCCACATCCTGCGATCAGGGCCGTCAGCGACCGGCCCCCCGGAAACCGGGGGCCGGTCAACCGGCCCCCGGTGAGGCGGGGACTCTCTCTAATACTGTTCCTGAGACTTCCTCTTCTGCCTCGCCCGCCTTGCCGGCGCAGTCCCGACCCCAGAAGACGATCGACAGCCGGTGGGACGATCCGCAGACGGCCGCGGCTGACCGGGCCCGTGACACGACCTTCTGGGAACTGCCGGGACAGCCACCAGCCGTGCCGGCGCCGCGGAGGGAGCAGCCGGTCATGGGCACCCCGAAGGATCCTCCCCCGGCTGCTGTCGGACAGCCACCAGCCGTGCCGGCGCCGCGGAGGGAGCAGCCGGTCATGGGCACCCCGATGCCGGAGGATCCTCTCTCGGCTGCTGTCGGGCGGATCGTGGCCGCCTGGGCGGCGTCGCGCCGATCGGCTGGAGTCGGGCCCCACCGCAAGCCGTCGGCGCTGGCGGAGTTCACCGAGTCGGCACGCGCTCTGGTGGCAAGCGGTGAGTCGGTGGAGTGGCTGGTGTCGGTCGCCGCGTGGATGGGCGCGGAGAAACCTGCCTGGTGGCAGCTGGGCCTGGCGGCCAAGGCGCAGTGCGCCGGTGCTCCTACCCGATCCGGCGGCAGCACCCGCGAGGTCAGGCGTCTCGCTGCAGACAAGTGTCCGCGTCACCCGGTCCTGCCGCTGGACTGCCCGACCTGCCGACGTGAGGAAGAGCAGTTGCGTGGAGGTGGAGCAGCCGGGCTGAGCCTTGCCGAGATCCTGGCTACCGAGGGCGTGTCATGGCAGCCGAAGGCCACTGTTTGACCGACAGAACACAACGGTGGCCGGGGTATCCCGGGCCACCCAAACGCATTATCGAATTGGAAGTTCGCCATGAATGAACTGCGGGACGGCCAGGAGTCCCAGGACCTGACCGGTGATCACGTCCTCGAATTTCGCAGCCTGCCGTACGACCCGTACGACAACCCCTGCGTCAAGGCACCGCCGACCTCGGGCCGGGGCCTGCCCGTGGACCACCGCAGGCGGGAGGACAGGGACGCGGGGGCCGCTTTGAGCTTCGAGCGGCTGCCGCCGCAGGACCTGGCGGCCGAGCAGTCGGTCCTGGGCGGCATGCTGCTGTCCAAAGAGGTGATCTCGGAGGTTGTCGAGATCCTCAAGCCTGCGGACTACTACCGGCCCGCGCACGAGCTGATCCACTCCGCGATCGTCGCCCTGTACAACGCGGGGGAGCCCGCCGATCCGATCACCGTGGTCAGCGAGCTGGCCAAACGCGGTGCGTTGGCACGCGTCGGCGGCCCCGACTATCTGCACACCCTGGTCAGCTCAGTACCGACCGCCGCGAACGCCGGGTACTACGCCGCGATCGTCCACGAACTCGCTGTGCTCAGACGCCTGGTGGAGGCCGGGCAGCGGATCGCCGGGATGGGCTACGCCGCCGAAGGCGACGTCGACGACATCATTCAGGCCGCGCAGCGCGCCGTCTACGAGGCGGTCGGGCAATGGAGCGTCAGCACTCCTTATGCGCTGGTCCGCGACGATGTCGCCGGGTTCTTCGACGACCTGGACGCCGCCAAGACCCGCATGGAGTTGGCCGGTGTCTCCACCGGCTTCGCGGATCTGGATGCCCTGACCAGCGGACTACTGCCCGGTCAGCTGATCGTGATCGGCGCGCGCCCGGCAGTCGGGAAGTCCACCCTGGCGCTTGACCTCTCCCGGGCCTGCGCCATCCACCAGGGCAGAACGGTGGCGTTCTTCTCGCTGGAGATGAGCCGTAAGGAACTCGTCCAGCGTACGTTCTCCGCTGAGGCCAGGGTGGCACTGCACCACATCCGTTCCGGAAGCGTCGATGACGACGACGTTGCCCGCCTCGCCCGCCGGACGACCGACATCATGTCCGCCCCGTTGGTGATCGACGACTCGCAGGAGCTGACGATCATGGAGATCCGGTCCCGGGCCCGGCGCATCGCGCAGCAGTACAACGGGCTCGGCCTGGTCGTTGTCGACTACCTGCAGCTCATGCAGTCCGGCAGTGCCAAGCGGTACGGCAACAGACAGGAGGAGGTGAGCGACATGTCGCGCAACCTCAAACTGATGGCGAAGGAGCTGGAGTGTCCGGTCGTCGCGCTCTCTCAGCTCAACCGCGCCTCCGAACAGCGTGACGACAGGCGCCCGCACGTCTCCGACCTGCGAGAGAGCGGAAGTATCGAACAGGATGCGGACATCGTGATCCTGCTGCACCGTGAGGACGCCTACAACAAGGACTCCCCGCGGGTCGGCGAGATGGAGCTCAACGTCGCCAAGCACCGCGGCGGACCTACCGCCGTGATCACCGCGTCCTTCCAAGGCCCCTACTGCCGCATCGTCAACCGGGTGTGACCTGTTCTGCTGCTGCACGACGGTGGTGTGAGGTAGAGCGGGGAGATCAGCACCACGCGACGGGGAGCGGGCATGAAGGAGGACCAGGAGCACGAGACCGAGCAGGTCTCCACCACGGACGATCCGTGGTGGGAGACGCGGGTGCTCCACGCGAAGCTCTACCCTGCGAAGGACCGGAAGGCGTGACCTGTTGCGCTCTGAGGGCGTGAAATGGGCTCTCTTGCTGTCCGGTCTCGACGTGGCAGTACGCGTCATCACCCGTCCAGGACGCCGTTCGACGCCGACCGCAGGCGGCCCCGAAGCACCCGATTGCCGAGCCGTCGAGTCATGCGTTCCGTGACGGCCCGGCATATACCAGTGGCCAGGCACAACATGAGGACCTGGACGCCCGCCGGCCCCAGGACCATCGGTGGTGCTGTCAGCGATCCGACGATCGGCTTCGTGGGTGATGCGTATGGGAACTGTCGTGAGCAGGGCTGCTGTGAGCAAGTTGCCGATGGTCGGCGCGTTGTTCTGGGCGATCAAGATCGTGGCGACCACTCTGGGTGAGTCGGTGTCGAACTTCGTGTCGATGACACCGCTGCACCTCGGCTACGCCGCTGCCGCGGTTGTCTTCCTGGTGGCGTTCGGGCTCACTCTGACGGTGCAGCTGAGGATCGACCGGTTCCAGCCGGTGGTGTTCTGGTCGGTGATCCTGACCACCAGCATCGCGGGCACCGCGATGTCCGACTTCATGAACCGCACCGCCGGTCTGGGCTACGCCGGCGGTGCGGCCGTGCTGACCGGCCTCCTGATTGCTGTGCTCGTCGGGTGGCGGTTGACCGGGCAGACCATGGACGTGGAACGGATCGACACCACCCAAGGCGAGATCCTGTACTGGACCGCGACCCTGGTGTCCAACACGCTGGGCACCTCCAGCGGTGACTTCCTGTCGAACGGTCTGGGCCTCGGCTTCCGCGACAGTGCTCTGCTGCTTTCCGGGGCGATGCTGCTGATCCTTGCCGCACACTATCTGACCGCGGTCTCGGGCACCGTGCTGTTCTGGGCGGCCTACGTGCTGACCCGCCCACTCGGGGCGGTCGCGGAGAACGCGGTGGAGAAGCCCGTTGTGCAGGGTGGACTCGGGGTGGGGACCACCATTACCTCCGGTGCCCTGCTCGCCGTTCTGATGGTCCTGGTTGGCTACCAACTCCTCAGCAACGACGGGCAAACCCGTACGGTAGAGGACACTGTTCTCTGACGACCTTGGGAGCGATTGAGTTCGGGGCATGGCGGGCGAACCGCTGCACCCGGTGATCGCTTACGAGGTACCCGCCGTGGCCATCTCGACCGGTCCACGATGGCGCCGGAGCGGGTGGCGGCGAAGTTCACTGCCTACCGCGAGCTGTTCCGTACCAAGGTCCGCGACAACGATCCGGCCCTCGCCGACGAGGAGAGCGCCGACCGTACGGTGCACTGGTGGCGCTGCGCCTGGCCCGGGCACACCCGAGCCGGGTACCCGCCCGTGGCCCTGGTCGTCACCGACGCCGGACCGGTCGGCCTGGCAGCCGCCAGAAGGCGGTGGCCGACCTGTCGGCCGAGGTCTGGAGCGGCAGCTGGTGGACCGTCACACACCTCGACAACGACGGGGACGGCTGGCGGGCCTACGACGACGCCGTGCCCATCGTCGCCACCACCCTTCAGCTGCTGGCCGAGCACGGCCCGCTCGGCCCCATCTGGTGGCGCTTCGGCCGCCCCGGCCGGCACTCCCTGACCGACGCGCTGGACAACCCGAACAACCGCGCCGCCTACGACCAGCGCCAGCAGGCCCGCGAGAAGAAGGCCAAGCAGGCCCACCACGAGCTGATGCAGACCCTGACCTGCGCCGACTGCGGCCAGGTCCCCAAGCAGGAGAGCACCTACGAGTACGGGCTCCAGGGCCAGTGGACCCGACGCCCCCAAGGCCGCTGCTAGGTTCGGGTAGTCGCGGGCGTGCTGCCGCCGGATCTCCCACCACGGATCGTCCGGGGCGGAGACCAGCGCGGCCACCAGCTCCCGCTTGGTCGGGGCGGGCAGCACCAGCGGGCCCAGCTCCTCCACCTTCCGGTCGCTCACGCACTGCGGGCACTCCAGCCGGTCCGGGCCGACCTTCTCACCCCTGCCACCACAAGCACGAGGAACGCCAGGAGAAAGCCGCCGCCAAGGCCCTCAAGCGCCTGGAGACGGCTAGGCGTACGCCCGTTCGCAGCTGCTTGGTACGCGAGCGGTCCTCACCCGTTCGGGCGATAGGCCGTGGAGTGGGCGATTCCTACCTTGTCAGAGGCATAACCCATCGCCTTCGTTCGGGAGGAACCATGTCAACGCTGCGTACCGGCCTCATCGGCATCGCGGCACTGCTGCTCGTGGGCGCCACGACTGCGGCAGCTGTGCAGAGCAACGCGAAGGCGGCCCCGGCCGCACCGGTTGCGGTCAGCGGGATCGCGAAGCTGCACACGATCGTTGACCTGCCGCCCGGCAGGTGGGCCGATACGCCGTTGGAGGTCACGCTTCCCCAGGCCGGCACGTATGAGCTCGACGCGGATGTCCGCGGACGCCTCGCGGGCAATCCGTCGCTCAACGTCTACATGAGCGCGCGGCTGTGGAACGTCACGGCCGTTGCCGAGGTACCGGAGAGCGAGCGGCTCGTCTACCAGATCATCGACGGGAACCCGGGCACCGCCCAGGCGGGCGGCAACCAGACCGCGCCGATCAGCGAGCTGATCAGGGTCAGTGGGCCGACAACGATCCGGCTGCAGGCACAGGAGATCAACGCCGTCGGGGCGGCCACCGTCGCACAGGTCTACTCCGACGGCGTTGGCTTCACCGCGCTCCGCTACGACCGGGTCGGCCCCTGACACCGGGCTGCATTGTCAACCGCTACGGCGGGGTCCGGCACCTGTTCGCCGCCCTGGACCTGGCCAAGGACAAGCTCTACGGCCACATCAAGCCCATCAAGCGGCGCACCCAGTTCCTGGAGTTCTGCCGATACCTGCGCACCCTCTACCCGTCCGAAGTCCGTATCGCGATCGTCTGCGACAACTTCTCCCCGCACCTCACCACGAAGAAGTGCCAACGGGTCGGTACCTGGGCTGCGGCGAACAACGTCGAGATCGCCTACACCCCCACGAACAGCTCCTGGCTCAACCGCATCGAGGCCCAGTTCACCGCACTGCGCTACTTCACCCTCGACGGCACCGACCACGCCGACCACAAGGAGCAGGGCAGCATGATCCGCCGCTACATCATCTGGCGAAACCGCCATGCCGACGACCGGCGCCTACGCGCCATCGTCGACAGGGCGAACGTTGCCTGATGCGGCACTAGGACAGCACATGTTCAAGGGTTTGGGGAGGCAGTTGGCGCCGAGGAGCGAGTCGAACTGTTCGCGGGTTTCGACAGCGCCTGTGTCAGCGGGACTACGTTTCGGGTGCTCTTACTGAGGGAGCTGTGGCTCCTGTGACGTTCGTTCGTCACCTGCGTGAAGTCCGGAGCACAGCAGGGTGAATGCCTGGAGGGCCGCCGAGGCGACGGCGTCGCGGGCGCACGCGGGCGGTTCGCCGGACATGACGCGTCGTCGGAGCTCGCGCAGAGCGGCGCGGTGCGTTCCGGCGACGGCGCCTGCGAGGAGCGCGGGCAATGCGTAGCCGGCATCGCCGGGTGTGTCTGCGGCGTTCGGCGGATGTTCGGTCAGGGCGGTTGCCAGAGCGGCCTCGATGCGTTCGCCGATCTCGCGTTCGCGGGCGCGCAGGGCCGGGCTGTCCTGGATGGCCTGCCAGAACGCGGGCGCTCCGGGCTGGAGCCCGAGCATGGGGTGGTCCTGCCGTAGGGCGGAGAGCAGGTCGTCGCGGACGGCCTCGATGGGGCAGGTGCCCGGGGTTCGGTCGCGTACCAGGGTGGCGAGGTGGTTCTCGACCTCGGCCTGGCGGTCGAAGAACAGGTCTTCCTTGGTGGGGAAGTAGTTGAACACGGTGTTGGTGGAGACGCCTGCGTGCCGTGCCACCTCGGCGACCGTGACCTGGTCGAAGCCGTGTTCCAGGAACAGAGGCAGGGCCGCGTCGGCGATCGCTGTGCGGGTCTGCTGTTTCTTGATCTCTCGAAGGCCCATGCCCCACATGATAGTGTCACCACAAATTTGGTGTGACACCATGAATTTTTGGGGGCGACGGCGTGACCATGACCTTCGGCATCTACCCTGGCGGCGTCCTGGGCGACGACCAGGGCATCATCCATCCGGTCCGACCGGACGAGCCGGACCGCATCAACGAGGCCCTCGACGAGCTCCAGGGCGACGTGGCCACGCTGGCGGTGCGCGCCTACCGCTCGTTCGCCGCCACCGTGACACCGCCGCCGCCCGCACCCGCCGATCCGCACGCCTACCTCCAGCGCGGGCGCACCCTGGACCTCGTGCTGCAGTTCCGCGAGCCGTCCGGCGAACTGGACGGCTGGCCGGAGTTCGTCCGCGAGGCCGTCCGGACCGGGGGACCTGAGCTGACATCCGTCCAGGTCTGCGAGGAGCCCAACCTCAACCTCCCCTCCGTCGACGGCAGCACCCCCAACGTCCTGAACGCGCTCGTCCAAGGCGTCGCCGCCGCCAAGCAGGAGGCCCAATCTCTCGGCCGCCATGTGGCGGTCGGCTTCAACGCCGTGCCGACCTTCGACCCCTCCGACACCTTCTGGTCCGACCTCGGCACCCTGGCCGACGCGCGCTTCCGGCAGAGCCTGGACTACGTCGGCCTGGACTTCTTCCCGGACGTGTTCCACCCCATCCCCGAGGACCAGCTGGCAGACGCCGTCACTGCGGTCCTCACGGCGTTCCGCCGCACCAGCCTGCCGCAGGCCGGCATCCCCGACAGCGTCCCGATCCGCATCTGCGAGAACGGCTGGCCCACCGGCCCCGGCCGCACCGAACAACGACAGGCCGCAGTCCTCGACACTGTCATCCGGACCGTCGCCGCCCTCGCCACCGACCTGAACATCGACGGCTACTCGCTCTTCGCCCTGCGGGACGCCGACAGCAACGACGAAGGGCTCTTCCACCACTTCGGCCTGCTGCGCGACGACTACACCCCCAAGCCGGCCTCCGCGACCTACCGGCAACTCATCAATGAAATGGGCAACCCGCCAGTCACCTCAGTTCGGTGACGCTGCGGCCCCGACGAGTCACTGAAAGCCAGACCCGCCAGATCAAGAAGTTGTCCGCCTCGATCATCCCTCGTGTCCCTGTCGACGGTCACGTTGGCCGTAGCAGCCGCCGGGCCCCGCTCGTTTAGCGGTTCAGGTGTCCAGATCGAGCGGCGTAGTCCTGCGCCTGTCGGCGACCTGCCGTGAAGCCGCCTGGATCCGAATTCGATTGCCCCTTCACGGTCAGCTGCGCATCCTGCTGGGATGCGCTTCTCCATCAACATCCCCAACTTCGGCGACTTCGCTGACCCCCGTAACGTCGCGACTGTGGCGGCTGCCGCCGAACAGGCCGGCTGGGACGGGCTCTTCGTCTGGGACCACGTACTGCACCGACAGCATCAGGGGCGTCCCTTCGGGGACCCCTGGATGCTGCTGACCGCCGCCGCGCTGGCGACCTCGCGGATCCGACTGGGCACCCTGCTGACACCGGTCCCCTGGTACCGTCCGCAGCAGCTCGCCCGCCAGGTGGCCACCCTGGACCACCTCAGCGGCGGCCGGGTGATCTTCGCCGCGGGCCTGGGCGGCCCGCTCGAGGACGAATACCGGAGCTTCGGCGACGTCGCCGAGCCGGGCATCCTCGCCGAGCGGCTGGACGAGGGGCTTGAGTTGTTGGGGCGCTTCTGGTCCGGCGAGCCGGTGAACCACCACGGCCGGCACTACGAGGTCCGGGACGTGACGCTGGTGCCCGCCACCGTGCAGCGGCCCGGTCCGCCGGTGTGGATCGGCGGGTTCTGGCCGCGTCGTGCGCCTATGCGGCGGGCAGCGCGGTGGGACGGCGCGGTGCCGCTGTTCGAGACGGCCCGGCATGGTCACGTGCCGGATGCGATGGAGGTACGGGAGCTGGTCGGCTACGTGCGCACGCAGCGTACGGCCGGGGCCGGGCGCCCCTTCGAGTTCGTGTTCGGCGGTGCCACGCCTCCGCACCCGGCCAAGGCCAAGGACGTGATCGGTCCGCTGCACGACGCCGGCGCCACCTGGTGGGACGAGCGGCAGGTCCAGACCGGCCCCGACCTGGATCGTCTGCCCCCGGTGCTACGCCGCATTGAGGCGGGGCCGCCAGTCATCTAATGAGCCGTTCGAGGGTGCGCCGGGCTTGTCGGCGGGGGCCGGATCGGGGTGGTTGGAGAGGGTGCGGCGCGCGGGCTCGGAACGGGCTTGGCCGCTGTCAGGAGCGCCGGATATCCCGGAGGGGCACGACCACCGGAGACGTCCGTGAGCACCCGTCACAGCCCAGCCCCGCCCGACGACAACGACGGCCACGACCGGGACGGCGGGAGGCTGTCCCGGCTGGGCCGGACCGCGTACCGGCGCGGCGCCGAGAACCCCAACGGCTCGACCACTGTGCTGCGCGCGGATGTCCTCGCCGCGCTCGGCGTCCTCAAGGTCGCCACCGCCGATCAGCTCCAGCGCCTGCTGCGCCCCGGTGTGGCGTCGAACAAGGCGATCCGGCAGGCGCTCGGCGACCTCGCGCTGCACAGCCTGGTCGCCTCGGACGGCAACACCGCAGCCCGCCACAAGACGTGGCGGCTGGAGGGCGCACCCGCACCGCAGCACTTGCGCTGCGCGGCACCGAACAGATCCCGCCCTCAAGGCCGGCGGCGCGCCGCAGCCGGATCTGAGCCCGGTCAGCCAGCCCGCGGTACGGAAAGGCTGGCTCACCTCGCGGTGGCGCCGGCTGTGATCTACGCAGCCAACCGTACGCACGGCTACTTTTTGACGCCCTTCCTGGCGTAAAGGTTGCCCTCGGCGGTGAGGTCTTTGGCCACGCGGAGGCCGTTGGCGCCGACCGTGGTGAACTTCGTGGTACCGCCGTCGCTGACGTTGATGTCCTTGTTGGCATGGAGGACGCCGTGTGCCACCAGGTCTCCCTCGACGCTGAGCCGCGACTCGGCGGTGAGCTCTCCCACGACGCGCAGCCCGTTGGCGCCGACCGACGAGAACTTCGTGCGTCCGCCCTCACTGACGATGACGTTGTTGTTGGCGACGAGGAAGCCGTTCGCGACGAGGGTTCCCGTGACGCTGAGCTGGGAGTCGGCGGAGAGGTCCCCCAGGACGCGCAGCCCGTTGGCGCCGACCGTGGTGAACTTCGTGCGCCCGGCTTCACTGACGACGAGGTTGTCGTTGGCGTACAGCTGTCCGTTCACGATCACCGTGGGCTGGGCGGCGATGCCGCGGCGGACGGTCAGTGAGTCCAGGGTGGGGTTGGGGACGGTGAGCGTGAGGGTGGCGTACTGGTAGACCGGGGTGAAGCCGTTGGCGGCTCCCTGGGCCCCCGAGAGCACGGTTGCCGCGATGATGAACGTGGTGTCGCTGGCAATGCCGTTCGGGAGGCTGAAGGAGGTGGCGGAACCCTGCTGGATGGGGCTGGTGGATTTTCCGTCGTACAGCTGGAAGTGGGTGCCGTTGCTCTCCCAGGTGAGGTGGATGGGCTGCCGGCGGTGAAGCTCGTCAGCGGCGGGCTCGTCGCGGCCTGGCTGCCCCGGGCCAGGAAGCTGTGCAGGTAGAAGGCGGGTTCGACGACCGTCATGGTCCGCCTGCTGTACTTCTGCGTGTAGCTGGCACCCGCGGAGGTCTTCGAGCGCTCCAGGATGCGGTAGGTGAGCGGGCCGCCGGAGGAGAGAAGACTGCCGCTGAGACCGAAGTTCAGCGGGTAGTTGATCAGGTCTCTCTGTGGGTTCTGCAGCTGGAAGGTGATGAGGTAGTACGAGCCCGTGGGAGCCCCGGGGAGGTTCAACTTCTGCCCGGTGTCCTTCCGGACCGAGAAGGTCCAGTCGCTGCTGCTGGCAGGCACCGGGGCCTGGGCGAAGTACGCCCGATCGCGGGTGTCGTCCGCCGGGACGGCGATCTCGATGCGGGAGCAGTGGACGGCCTGGTTCCCGGGCAGGACGGCCAGGTTGATGGTGGCCGGGGTGGGGAAGTCGGCATCCGCCTGCGGCGGCGCCGGGCTGGTGGAGGTGCGGTACTTCAGCAGCGGGGAGGTCGAGGAAGACGGCACGAGCGGAACCTTCCTGCAGGCGGTGGGGAAGAGTGGCCGACTACTGAGCGGCGCTGAGCTGCGCGTGGGACGGTCGGAAACGTGGTCGGTGACGATCTGGAAGCCGGGAAGTGGTGCGGGCGTGACGCTTCGTCACACCGCGGTGAACGGCCGCGACATCGCTTGTGAGGTACATCGCCCGCGGAGTCTGGGAACGGGTTACTGGTTGTTCGCTTCTGCGGTCTGTTCTTCGGCGGCTCTCGTGCCTGGGCCTCGCTCACCGCGTGGCCCGGCTCCAGGGGTCCGGCCGGTATTCCTCCAGGATTGAACGCTAAGGAGGTTGGCCGATCTGGCCTGGGTCGGACGGTCTCGGTTTGATCACTTGGGCGATGGCCGTGGCGCCGAGTGCCTAGCGTGACGCTCTGTGTCTGTTGAGTATCTGTCTGATGATCAGGTCGCCCGATACAGCCGCTTCGCCGAGGAGCCGTCCGTCCAGGAGCTGGAGGAGTTCTTCCGGCTGGGCACGGCCGCGCTGGAGGTGGCTGGGACGAAGCGGAGTCCGCACAATCGCCTTGGCTGGGCCGTGCAGTGGGGCACTGTACGGATGCTCGGCACCTTTCTGACCACGCCCGCCGAGGTGTCGACCGGAGTGGCGGACTTCGTCGCCGAGCAGCTGGGGATCGAGGACCCGTCGTGCCTGAAGCTGTATCCGGAGCGGCTGCCGACCCAGCACGAGCACGCCCGGGAGATCCGGGCCCTGCTGAAGGTATGTGACTTCGATGACCGTGAGCTGGCGTTGCGGGAGTACATCGCCGACCGGGCACCCTCTACATCGACGCGGCGGTGAAGGAACTTGAGGCCGGCGGCTTGTCGATCTCGCCGGAGATCCGCTCCCGCCTGTCCCCGCTGGTCCATGAACACATCAACTTCCGCGGGCGCTATCCGATTGTCCGATCGCACCGGGAGGGCCCGCGGCCTCTGCGCGACCCGCGCGCCGAGGAGAAGGGCTGACCACGCCGAAGGGCGACCCCGGCCTGTTGGCTTGGGACCGCCCTTCGGCGTACTCGGTGCTGCTGCCTACGCGGCGACCAGGTGCCCCTGGGCGCCGGCCTCGACGGCGGTCAGGCAGGCGGTGAACGCCGCCTCGGGCTGCTTCTACGGGTCGGGCACATCCCGCCCGTCCAGGTAGAGCCGCAGCTTTCCGGTGCTGTCCTGGCCGGCGATCTCGCGCAGTGCGTCCAGCACGGCGCTGTCCATGGCGAGCACGGTGTCGGCCCAGGCGAGGAGGTCGGGGCTGACCTGGACGCCGCGGTAGCCGCTCAGGTCGTAGCCGTGTCGGGCGGCGACCTCGACCATGACCGGGTGGGCACCTTCGCCAATGTGCCAGTTCCGGATCGCGGCGGCCCGGGTCTCGACCGCGCTGCCGCCCTGCTGGGCGAGGACGGCGGCGGCGAGCGGGGCGCAGCAGCGGCCGCCCTTGCAGACCGTCAAGGTGCATGTCGGTGAGGGCTGAGAGCACCACGGCGTGTCGGGGGTGTTGTGGGGCCTGTCGGTGGGTCCCGGTTGCATGGGAGTCCCGGTAGCGCTCGCCGAAGATCCAACGCTGAGCACGGCAGATTGGATGGTGCGACGGGTGTCAGGCGAAGTGCCGGACGGTCGCCGGGTTGCCGGGCTCATACGGGTGCCACTGGTCTGCGGCGGGTTGGCCGGTGGCTACGAAGGCCGCTACTGCCCGGGAGAACGTGTGGGCGAGAGAGCGGGTCGCGGCGGTGGCCTCGCCGAGCATGGGGCTGTCGGGGTAGGCGTCGATGGTGTTGAAGAAGAAGGGGAGTTCGACGCAGTGTGTGGCGCCCAGGTGTGCGGGGTCCGGAGTCGGGGTGTAGTCGAACTGGTAGACGTAGGTGGGGTGGCCGGCTGCGGCGTGGTGATCGCTGATGGCGACGGTGTCGTCGCGGAAGACGATCTCGGTCTCGATCTCGGTGAGGATGTCGCTCGGGGTCGCGTTCGGGCGCCGGGTGGCGGCGTGGGCGAATCGCTCGGCGCCGCCGTTGACCTGTCCGGCCACGATCGAGCTTGCCTGGTCGGCGGTGACGGCTTGGATGTGCGGGTTGAGCGCGAAGAACGCCGTCATCTCGTTCCTGGTGGTCCCGGTCAGCAGTTGCTTGCCGTCGAGGCGTCCGTCGGCCAGCGTCTGCTGCCATGCCTCGGGGATTCCGTAGGCGCCGAGGACGGGGTTCATCGGCGGGGCGGCGTTGCCCGGGCGGAAGAGGTCCTGGGCGAGCTGCTGGTAGGCGGCGAGCAGCTGTTCGGCCGGGATGGCGCGCAGGGCGGCGGTGGGATCCGGGCTGCTGTCCAGGCCGAGGATCTTGAGGAAGTGTCGGGCGTGGTCGGCCGCCTCCCCGGGGTCCTGCGGGGGGACCCCGAAGGGGCCGCTCTGGGCGATGACCCGCTTGATCTGGGGGCCGGTGACCGGTGAGAGGGCGAGGTAGAGGGCGGAGAAGGCGCCGGCGGACTGGCCGCCGACGGTGAGGTTGTCGGGGTCTCCTCCGAAGGCGGTGATGTTGCGCTTCACCCAGGCCAGGGCGGCGGCCTGGTCCTGCACGCCGAGGTTCTCGATGCCGTGTTCCGGGAGGTAGAGGCAGCCGAGGGGGCCGACGCGGTAGTTGGCGGTGACGACGATGATGTCGCCGGCGGCGGCCAGGTTGCGGCCGTCGTACCAGTCCCAGCCGCCGGAGCCGCTGGTGAATCCGCCGCCGTGGAACCAGAGCAGGACCGGCAGGGCGCGGGGGGCGCTTGCGTCGGCCGGCAGGCTGGGGGTGAACACGTTGAGGTTGAGGCAGCCGTCCTCGTTCCAGTCGGGGGTGCGCCGGCCCATGACCGCTTCGAGCCGGGAGGGGCCTTGAGGGACGGACGGGCCGGGGCGGGTGGCGTCCCGCAGGCCCGGCCAGCTCGGGTGCTGCTCGGGGGCGGCGAAGCGCCGGTTGCCCACCGGGGAGGCCGCGTAGGGAATGCCGCGGAACGCGGCGACGCCGTCCTCGACGGTTCCCTGCACGCTTCCCGACTCGGTGCCTACGACGGGGCGTTCCATCACGGTCATTGGTGTCACCTTCCTAGCCGAAGTGCGGTACCCCCGTTCTACGGCCGGGACGGCAGAAATCGGCGAACAACGACGGGCGATATCGTGTTGTGCGCCATAGATCATGGGATCCTGGTGGAAGTGAGACACATGAGACACGAACTGGACGAGACGGAACGGCGGATCGCCGCGGTGCTGCTGGCGTCGCCGCGGGCGTCATGGCGAACGGTCGCCCGCGTCCTTGGAATCTCCGAGCGCACGGTCGTGCGCCGTGCGACACCGCTCCTGCACGACGGCACACTGCGGCCCACAGCGGTCCGCAATCCCGCGCGCTTTCCGCAGCTCATCCCGATGGCGTTGCGGATCCGGTGCCGGCCCAGCCGCATCAAGGCGATCGCCGCGGGACTCGCGCGGCGCGCCGACACGGTGTGGGTCGACATTCTCGGCGGCGGCGACGAGATCAGCAGCGTGCTCTTCCTCGACGGCCCCCAGGCCCGGACCTCGCTGCTGCTGCGGGACCTGCCCGCCACAGCCGCCGTCCAGTCGTGGGACGCCTACGACCTCATGAGAGTGTTTCCCGCGGGCTTCGCCTGGAGCGCAGGACTGCTGCCCACGGATCAGTTCGACGCCCTCGCCCCCTTCGCGCGAGAGCCCGTCGACGCGCCGGAGGTTCAGCCGCTCGATGACGCGCTCATCGACCGGCTGACCGAGAACGCGCGCGCCGGCGTTAGCGACCTGGCGACCCGGCTGGGATCGTCGGCGTCGACGGTGCGCCGCCGGCTGGACCTGCTCCTGTCCGCCCACATGGTGCGTCTGGCGTGCGAAGTGGACCTGCGCCTGCTGGGCATCGGCAGCGAGGCACTCCTGTGGATCGCCACCGGGCCAGGCAGCCTGGAAGCGACCGGACACGAGCTGAGCCGGCACCCGCAGGTCCGGTTCGCCGCCGCAACGACCGGGGCCGCGAACCTCCTGGTGGCCGTCGCAGCCAACGATCTGGGCGGGCTGTACACCTTCCTCACCAAGACCGTCGGATCGCTCAACGACATCCGCAGCCTCGAAGTGACCCCGATCCTCAGCTCGGTCAAACGGACCGGCCTCCTTCGCCCATCCGAGACCTGACGGGGATCCCCCACCCCCGGCCGGTACCGCGGCGGCCCCGATCGAGGCGGTCGTCGAGGCGGCCCCGGAGGCGCCGCCGTACTTCGAAAATCCCCAGCGTGGCCCTCACCGCCCACTTGGTTGTTCACTCAGCGGGTCGTTTGGGGGGAACGCCCGCACCTTGCCGCGGGCATGGCCGCCTACGACGTCGGCTCGACCGCTGGATCGTCGCCTACGGCTTGTCGGGGTGGTCGGGCAGAAAGTCGTCGAGGAACTCTTCACCGGCGAGGGCGGCGTCGACCCGGGCACGGATGTAGGCGCCGGTCACCGGGCAGTCCAGCGGGCGGTCGCTGGGACACTCCAACAGGTGCTCCAACACGGCAGCGGCCCGAGTGAGCCTGCGGATGCGCTGCAGCATGGCATCCCGCTGCTCGGCGATCAGGGCGCGCCGGTCCTCGACGTGCTTGCTCTCCACCACGGCGGCGCTGTCGGCGAGGGGCATCATGCCGTCGTTGTGCCACAGCTGGGCGTACGCGAGCCGCTCCAGGGCGGCGTGGTCGTAGTAGCGCACCCGCCCGCGCCGGGTGACGGGGCGGATCAGGCCGCGCTCCTCGTAGTAGCGCAGGGCGGGCACGGACAGGCCGAACGCCTTGGCCACCTCACTGATCGAGAACAGCCGCTCCATCGTCCCTCCGGCCGGTTTCCGGGAGTTGCGCTCAAGCGCACTTGAGCGTCAATCCTGAGGTCATCCTAACGTCCACGTCGAAAAGCAGGACCGTCCCATGCCGACCACCTCCGCCGCCGGAACATCCGCACCACCCGCACCCTCCGACACCCACCGCCAGGCCCCCACGTCGGGCGCTCTACTCGTCGTCGGCTTCGTGCTGCTGAGCCTGAACACCCGGGTCGCGTTCGGGCAGATCGGGCCACTGGCCCCCGTCGCCCACTTCGGCTCCGCCGCGGTGACCGTGCTGGGCCTGCTCCCGCCGCTGTGCATGGGCCTGTTCGCACCGCTCGCCCCGATGGTGCGGCGCCGGCTCGGCGAGGAGCGCGGCCTGCTGTGGGCCAGCGTCGTCCTGGTCGCCGGCGCGATCCTGCGCATGCTCGGGATGCCGGGCCTGTACGCCGGCACCATCGTCGTCAGCCTCGCCACCGCGGTCGTCAACGTCCTCGTACCGGTCTTCGTCCGGGCCCGCTTCTCCCACCGGCACGTCGGCACCATGATGGGCGTCTACGCGCTGTCGATGGGCGTCGGCTCGGCGATCGTCGCGGCCCTGGTCGCGCCCGTCGCCCAGGCGTCCGGCGGGTCCTGGCAGCTCGCGATCGGCCTCGCCGTCGTGCCCGCCGTGCTCGCCGCGGCGGGAATCGCCCCGCAGGCCCGCGTCCACCGGCCCCGGCCCACCACCCCGGCAGCCGCTGCGGCCGCGCCGCGCCGGCACGTGGCCCGCACCGCGCTCGCGTGGAGCCTGACGGCCTTCTTCGGCATCCAGGCCCTCGTGTTCTACACGGCGCTCGCCTGGCTGCCCTCCATCCTCATCGCCGCCGGCACCAGCCGGTGAACCGCCCCGGGTTCGGTAGAGATCTCAGGTTGTGGCTGTGACCAGGGGTTTCGTGGTCGCCAGGTAGTAGTTGGTCTCGTATTCGGCGGGTG
>NZ_JBSFJU010000047.1:0-63214 GCF_053598215.1 Kitasatospora sp. NPDC001175
AAGCGGCGCCAGGCGCTCCCACTGGGCATCCGTCAGATCACTCCTACACCCCATAGTCGTATCAACGACTCAACTGATCGCCAGGACACTGCCTAAGCCGACCCACAGGCCCCAGTGACCCGAAGGGGGCCCGGTGCACACGCACCGGGCCCCCATCGGCCTGTCCACCCCCTCCCGGCAAAGCCGGGAGGGAACGGAGCGTGGCCGTGCAACGCCGGGGCCGCCGACATCGTGATGCCGGTCGGCGGAGCCTCGAAATCCTTCGCCTGACCGTCGCTGCGGTCCGCACCCCGGCAACCCCGGCCGCCGCGGCCCTGGCCATGTGCCTGACCCCGGGGCCGCAGGCGGGCCTGTCCGCCTTCGGCGCCGCGCTCGCGCTCAGCACCCTGCCGGCGTACGAGGTGAAGGGGCACCCGCAGGTACGGCCTGATCTGCACGGCGCCGGGCCGACGGCGGGCACCAGGCATATCTGTGATCGCCGGGGGAGGACGGCCTCCCCCGCGCGGGGGAGCGGGTGGTGCGGATCTCCGTCCGAGGCTGGCGACGAGGCCGGTCCTCAGGGACGATTCCGGGGCGAGGACACGCCGGGACGATGGTGCACATGACTGTCACGCAACTCGACCCCTCCCTTCCGCCCCCGCCCCGCTGGGCCGTCCGTGCCGCCCACGCCGCCGCGCTGGTCACCCTGCCATCCGGGATCTGGCGCCTCCTGCTGGCGGCCGGTTCTACCGCCGGGTACACCGAGGCCGGGTACCAGGCGATGGGCTTTGCCGGCTGGGGTGCGGTGTACGTGGTCGGGCTGAGCACGGCCGGAGAGCTACTGGCGCTGCTCACGCTCGGGCTGGTCAGGCCGTGGGGCGAGGTGCTGCCGCGGTGGATCCCCCTCGTCGGCGGGCGCCGTCCGAACCCGCGCGCGGTCACCGTGGCGGCGGGCCTGGGCGCCGGGGTGCTGACACTGGTCCTCACCCAGTTCGCCTTCTGGTGGGCCTTTCCCCATCCGAACATGACTCCTTTCGGCAACACCGTCGCCGGATTCCTCTACCTGCCCCTCGTGGCCTGGGGGCCACTCCTCGCTGCCGTCACCATCGCCCATCACCGCCGGCGGCGCGTCGCAGGAGCCTGACCGGTCCGGCATCGCCCCGCTCTGTCCGCGGCCCGTACGGCCACTTTGGACGTGGGAACCGAACCGGCCGACATTGACCAGCGAGAACACATGGTCGATGCTCCCCCTTCGGTCGCAGAACTCGGCTCGGCGACTATTGCTCACGATCGGTCACCATCGGTGTCCTGCAGAGCCGAAGGCCGTATAGACCCCTCGTCCCGGTCAGACGATGATCCGGCCGCCGATCCGTGCCGTGCAGCGCTGCCCGCTCCAGTGGCAGATCTGTTCGGGCCACTCGATGACCGGTCGGTCGCCTTCTCCGGGCGTGTGGTCGCAGCCCGGGTCGGACCCGAGAGCGGCGGCCTGCGCGTACACCGCGGCGAGCCGATCGTTGCGTCGCCGGAGGGACAGCTTCCCGTGGCCGGTGAGGGCACGGTTGTTCATGGCAAGGCGTCTGCGCAGCTGCTCATTGTCGATCAGATCGGACACCGCTGCGGTGTAGCCGGCCACCCGTTGTGCCACCGGGTCGGCATTCGAGACGAACAGGGCGTTGTCGCCGGGCGTGAACAACTCGCCGATGTGCTCCATACCCGGTCCGGCCGAGCAGACGATGGCCAGTCCCGCGGCGGCGGCTTCGACGAGGCCCATGCCGAAGCTCTCGAACGTGGTCGGGGAGAGGAAGATGTCGGTCCGACCGAGCAGGTCCAGGTAGGGCGATCGGGGCAGTACGGGCACCAGTTCCGTTCCGATCGCGGTCAGCCGGTCGGTGAGGCCGCCCGGGCAGGGCCCGAGGAAGACCAGACGTACCCCGGCCTGGTGATGCGCCCGCAGTCGGATGAAGACCTCGGCCGCCACGGAGGCACCCTTGTCCGCTGCGGTTCGGCCCATGTAGAGCACGCTCACCGGTGATGCGGTTCGACGGACCGCAGGGGTTGCCGGGACGGCGGGATACACCACCTCGGATTTGGCGGTCAGCCTCTCGACCGTCTCCGGCGGGTGCCCACGATCGCGGAGGTGATCGAGGAACCTGCGCCGGGCGTGCTCCGTGCGGAAGAGGATGCGGGCGCAGCGTCCGTCGGCGTAGCGCGCCGCCATCGCGCTCTCCCGGCGGGCCACCGCACCCGGGCCGGGAATCGGCGGGTCGCCGCGGGCTGCCGCGCCCAGTGCGAAGAACCGGCCGACCTGAAGCGGCGTCAGCAGGGAGTCCGCGTCGACCACCCAGGGCAGCGGTGTCTGGACCGGCAACCGGGACGAGTGCACCACCTCCACGTCGGCGGGTACGTCGGCAAAGCGCACCCACTCCGCGACTGCCGGATCGTGCAGTGGGGAGAACGGCCGGCAGGCCTCGCGATCGGGCCGGAAACACAGCGTGTACGTGCACTGGACGTAAACCGCCTCGTCAGGCGGCACGGTTAGGAGTGAGCCGTGCACCCCGACGTGTAGTTCGTGCGCCGGCCCGAGCAGGACCTTCACGGCGCCGACGCGGTGACCGCAAGGCGCTCCCGCATGTGCTGGACGAGTTCGCGCAGCCCGCAGCAGTCGCCGGTGAATCCGGGGTCGTGCCGGGAGGCGATGTACCGCTCGTGTGGGCACCAGCCGTTGCACACCCCGAACTCGGGACAGTCGCGCATCGCGGCGAGCGCGCGGTCGTTCGAGTCCCGCAACCGGACGAGGGCCGGCCCGTGCCGGAACGCGGTGAACGAGTCGGTCAGCACGTTGCCCAGCGTGTACGCGGGGTCTCCGACGAACAGGTCGCAGTGGGCCACCTCGCCGTCGGGTTCGACGAGGTAGTAGCGGCCGAAGCAGTCGCCGGCGAGCGTGCAGACGTTGGAGCGACGGTCCGACAGCCGGTTCAGTAGCCCATCGAACTCCCTCACCCGGATGGCGGGGTCACCGTGGGCCAACCAACGGTCGAAGTACGCTCGCAGGAAGCGGCCCATCTCCGCCGGGGTCACGTAGTGCGCCGTCGGTGTGCCCGGCGCTGCGTCCGGCTGGTTCGTGGGTTTGGCGGCGAGCAGGCCGTAGCTGGTGATCCCTTCCGCCGCGAAGAAGTCGAAGATCGGATCGGGTCCCAGTTCGAGCGCCTTTCTGTCGATGACCATGAGCACGCTGACCGGTACACCGTTGTCACGCAAGGCGTCCAGTCCGCGGCGTACGTCATCGAAGGACGACCGGCCGGAGACGTAGCGGCGGTAGCGGTCGTGCACCGCGGGCGGGCCGTCCAGGCTCACGCTGACCGTGAACTGGAACTCCCGGAAGAACCGCGCCCAGGATCGGTCGATCCGGGTGCCGTTGGTCTGCAGCGAGTTGCGGATCGTCTGGCCGGGCCGGCGCAGGCGGGCTTGCAGATACACCGCCCGCTCGTAGAACGACTGCGGCAGCACGGTCGGCTCGCCGCCGTGCCAGATGAACTCGACCGCCTGATGGGCCGGATCGGCGAGCGCCCGGGCGGTCAGGTGGGCCAGCACCGGGAAGCTCATCGTCTGGTTCGGTCCGCTTCGCCAGTCGTGGCAGTACGCGCAACGCAGGTTGCACAAGCGCGTCGCCTTGACGATCAGGCCGAGATAGCGGCCCACTAGGCCTCCCTCTGGTGGGCTCGCTCCACCAGCCGTTCCACCAGCTGGGCGTCCGACGGATCCAGCAGCTCCTCTGCCGGCCGCGCGGCCATCCGCTCCCAAGGCCCCATTGCGGCGTTGAGCACGGCGACCAGAATGTCGTGCTCGGAACAGGACAGTTCGGCAGCGAACCGGTCCAACGCCACGACAAAGGAGTCGGCGGCTGTCGCGTCGATCTCCCTACGGGCGACGATGTCGCCGTTCACAGTGTGGGCGTCCACTTTTCCGGCCGGAAGTAGGTCCACTGGACGATCTCCTGCTCCTCCCGTCCCGCGGTTTGATTGGCCTTCTGCCAGATCGGTCCGATCTCGACCCATCCTCCACCGTCGGGTTCTTCGGCCCACCGCCTCTTGGCGGTTTCGACGACGGCGCGCGTCGCATCGGAGAGGCCCGCGACGAGCTGGCCGCGGCGGATGTCGTCCGGCCGGAGGTCCCGTGTGTACTGGACCAGCACCTGGGCCAGCGACCGCTCGGTGGGGGAGAGGGATTCACTCCAGCTCGCGAGCCGATCGGCAAAAGCCGTGATGTCGGTACTGGAAACCGGGGGTTCCGAGGGGTTCGTCGGGTCGGGCATTGCCAGCCTCCGTGCCGCAGATGGGTGCGCCCTCAGCATGGTAACTTTCAGTAAGGCGCTGGATGCTCTTAGCGTTGCGCGAGTGTCGCGGTGACGCAATCCGGCAGCCAGACCCACGGATGTCTCCGGTCCAGTACATGGTCAGGCTGCCGTGGGGCCTTCCAAACGGTGCGGGTCTCGCGCCGATCGCCGGCCTCCGTTGTGGGGCCGCCGCCCCACAACGGCCGAGCGGGCCCTGCGCCGGCATGTGACAGTGCCGCGCGGGCCGGCCTGGCGGCCCGAGTCGGACGCGGGCATCACATCGAGGTGACAGTCTCAGGACGCGACCGGTTCCGGTCGGTACGCGTGGTCGATGTTGTCCTCGACCCAGGAGCGGAGTGCGTTGAGCGGAATCGCGGCGCTCTGGCCGAGCGCGGTGAGGGAGTACTCGACGTGCAGCGGTACGGCGGGGTAGACCGTGCGGTCGAGGATGCCGAAGTCCTCCAGGCGGCGCAGGGTCTGGGTGAGGACCTTGGGGCTGACGCCCTGGAGGCGGCGCTGGAGTTCTCCGAACCGCTGGGGGCCCTGTTCGAGGGCGCCGATGGCGAGGGCGGACCATTTGTTGGCGAGCAGGTCGAGCAGGGTGCGGCAGGGGCACTGGGCCGCGTAGACGTCGTGGCGCGAGTGCTGGCCGCTGGGGCAGGTGGTGGTCATGCTCGCTCTCCTCACCAGGATACTTCCCGATGGGAAGTAATAGACCTTGAAGGTAACTATACCCACGGGGATAGCGTCGTCGACGTCAAGGGGGAGGCCGCCAACGGCCTTCCCGGGAACGTCGTTTCAGGAGATGACGCATGTCCGCAGACATGATGCGCGCAGTGGTCCAGGACGGTTTCGGCGGCCCGGAGGTGCTGCGGGTCCAGCAGGTGGCGCGGCCGGTGCCGCTGCCGACCGAGGTGCTGGTGCGGGTGCACGCGGCCGGGATCAACCCGGTGGACTGGAAGACCCGGGGCGGCACCGGAATGGCCGGCCTGCTGGGTGAGCCGCCGTTCACGCTCGGTTGGGACGTGTCGGGCGTGGTGGAGGAGGTCGGCTTCGGTGTGACCACGCTGAAGGTCGGCGACGAGGTGTACGGCATGCCGTGGTTCCCGCGCGTCGCGAACGCCTACGCCGAGTACGTGACCGCGCCGGCCCGCCAGTGGGCCCGCAAGCCGGCCGCCGTCGACCACGTGCACGCCGCCGCCGTGCCGCTGGCGGCACTGACCGCCTGGCAGGCCGTCGTCGACACCGCCAACGTGCGGGCCGGCCAGCGCGTCCTGGTCACCGCCGCGGCCGGCGGGGTGGGCCACTTCGCGGTCCAGTTCGCCCGGCACCTGGGCGCCCACGTGATCGCCACCGCCAGCGCCGCCCGCCACCCCTGGCTCAAGGAACTCGGCGCCAACGAGACCATCGACTACACCACCACCCGTTTCGAGGGCGCCACCGCCGACGTCGACGTGGTGATCGACCTGGTGGGCGACGCCCACGATCAGACCAGCACCCGCTCGCTGAAGGTGCTGCGTCCCGGCGGCCTGCTGGTCGCGATCCCGGCCGGCGTCTCGCCGGAGCTGGCACAGGCCGCCGAGGCGGCCGGCGTGCGGGTGACCCCGTTCCTGGTCGAGCCGGACGGCGCCGCGCTGAGGACGATCGCCGACCTGATCGACGCCGGCGAGGTCGCCGTCGAGGTGGAGGAGACCTTCCCGCTCGAGCAGGCCGGCGCGGCCCACGCCCGCGGCGAGGCGGGCCGAACCCGCGGCAAGCTCGTCCTGACCCTCACCAACTGACCGCCCCGGCAACCGTTCTGGAGTGACACCGTGTACTACGAGATCCGCCGCTACCAGGCCCAGCCCGGACGCCGCGAGGAGTGGGTCCGCTACATGGAGGACGTGGTCATCCCGTTCCAGGCCTCGCTGGGCATGGACGTGACCGCCTCCTTCGTCGACGACCGGGACGAGGACGGCTACGTGTGGATCCGCCGGTTCGAGGACGAGGCCCAGAGCGAGGCTCTGAACGCGGCGGTCTACCACCACGACCGCTGGAAGAACGAGATCGGCCCGGTCGTCTACGGCCTGCTGATCCCCGAGAAGTCCGTCGTCAGCCGCGTCACACCCACCCCTGCCTCACCCCTCCAGTAACCCGCGACACCCGCAAGCCGGCGGTCTGGTACCGGCTTCCGCGCAACCCACGGGGACCGGCCCTCGCCGTATCCGGCCGGGCCGGGGTGACCGGGCGGTGCCACCCCTGGGCGGGCGCCGGCGACGATGCCTCCCACGTCGACGGAGTCCGGATGCCCACCGGCGACCGCAGCCGGTCAGGGCTCCGCTGCGGCGCCTTCCGGTCCGTCAGCATCGCCGCAGCCTTGCTACTTCCCAGCGGGAAGTGCCTGCCCTTGCGGGTAACCACTCCCTCGGCCCTGCGGTCGCAACCACGACGGGATGAACCCAGCGGATCGGGTCCCCGGGTTCCCGTACGGACACCGGCCACCACGACCCCTCGTCACCGGCCGGCGCGATCACGCACCACAACACCCAGAAAGCAGCCATGACCAACGCACCCCTCACCAAATCCACCTCCGCCTCCTCCATCACCCTCGAGGCCGCCAATGCCCTCATCCAGGCGGTGCGGACCGCCGCCACGGAGATCGGGTTCGAGGCGTCCGTGGCCGTCACCGACGCCGGCGGACACCTCAAGGCGTTCCAGCGCACCGACTCCACCCCGTTCCTCGCCAGCGAGGTCGCCGTCGACAAGGCGTGGACGGCGGCGTCCTTCGGCTACCCCACCCACGTCTGGAACAACTACCTGGGCGACCCCAACGTCGCGCCCCTCGCCCACCACCCCCGCCTCATGGCCGTTGGCGGCGGCTACCCGATCCTGGAGGACGGCAAGCTCCTCGGCGGCCTGGGCATCTCCGGCGGCACCTACGAGCAGGACCAGCAGGCCGCCGAGGCGGCCCTGAAGGCGCTCGGCTTCGAGCTCCCCGCCTGACGAAGGCCCCATCCGGTGGCCCTGGCCGAGCGTCCGCAGCCGGCGCCGCAGCCAGGGCCGCCGAACTCACCTCCACAGGTGCGTGCGTAGGTACGTAGGTACGACGCCCGGTGTGCTGCGGGCGGGGTGGCCTGATCATCACGGAGGGCACGTACATCGGCCACCCGGCGGCCGGCGACAACGACCGCGTGCCTGGGTTCCTCGGTGACGATGCGTTTCATGGCGCAGTTGGCGGCGTTCACCAGGGCCCGGTGGGCTGTGGCCGCCCGGGGGCGGGCGAGGTCGAAGACCGTGGTGGTGAGGACGGCGACGGTGCGTCGGTCGGTGTAGATGACGCGGCGGACTCACTACGGGTGGGTGTGGGGGATGTCGTGGTGCAAACCGTGCGGGTCGGTCCTGGCCGAGGGTGCTCTGGAGGATGGAGGACTCCAGACCTCTGACGTGCGTTCACTCGGATGGCCCGTACGCGGAGACGAGCCGACAGGTGTCCTCGACCCTGGAATCCCGGGTGTCGCCTGACGCCCTCGCACCGAAGGAGTGGCATGCGAATATCCTGCAAGTCGCGCCGCAACTTGAACATCGTCCGTTGGGGGGCGGCATTTCTGGCGGTATCGGGAACCACCTCCGTCCTGGCGGCCGTAACGGTGCAGGCTGGTGGTCCGAGCGGTGATCCCGGCGGGGAGAAGCCCACCATCGTGCTCGTACACGGCGCCTTCGCCGACGCGTCGAGCTGGAACGGTGTCGTGGAGCGGCTCCAGAAGAACGGCTACAGGGTGGCCGCACCGGCCAACCCCCTCCGCGGCATTCCCCAGGACTCGACCTACCTTGCGAGTTTCCTGAAGTCCGTGAAGGGACCGATTGTCCTGGCTGGTCATTCCTATGGCGGAGAGGTGATCTCGCAGGCTGCCGTCGGAAACGACAACGTCAAGGCCCTTGTGTACATCAATGCGATCATGCCCGATGTGGGAGAGTCGTTTTCCAGCCTCTCGGCGAAGTTCGCTCCCCCTGAACTCACCACGGCTTTGAAGCAGGTGCCCTTCCGGAACGGCGACGGCACTACCGGCACGGACGTTTATGTACAGCCGGACAGACTGCACACGGTCTTCGCTGCGGACCTGCCCACGAGTCAGACCGATGTTCTGGCAGCTACACAGCGTCCGATCGCGCTGTCGGCGTTCACGGATAAGCTCACCGGTGCCGCATGGCGGAACAAGCCCGTTTACGCCCTTGTCGGCAAGCAGGACCGGGCGATCAACCCGAGCCTGGAGCGCTTCGAAGCGAAGCGGGCGAATGCGCGCAAGACAGTGGAGATCGACTCCTCGCACGTGTCCCTAGTATCCCAGCCGCAGGCGGTGAAAAATCTGATCGTCGACGCCGTCGAGGACTACATGCGGAAATAGGGCAACCGCTCGAACTGGCCAGGGGCGCCAAGACCTCGGCGGCAGGTGGCCAGATTCGCATCCTCAAGGAGGGGAATTTCTTTGCGAGTTGGCTCGGATGCCAGGAACCTCTTCGATCTGAAGCGGTTCCTGGTGTCCGTACATCCGGGCTGCTCGCACCTGCATCACAGTTCCTCGCTCTCGCTGGCAAGCAGGAAAGCGGCTTGGGCCGTGCAGTGCGGGCAGGAAATGGGCTCTGGCGTCGGTCGGCGCGGCCGCCGCTCCGGGTATCACCATGTTCGCGTGCCTGCACTTGCCGCGAATCTGGTGCCGTGGCGCGTGATCGGCAGCGGGTGTGGTGGCCGTGTGGCGGGTCGCTCGCTGTAGGACAGAGGGGTTCCGGCTGGCCGGGAAGGTAGGGCTCCCGACGATGAGCGCGCCGCTTCGCGGGACGAACGAGAGCGCAAACGGGTGAAGTGCGGGTCTTTTCAGGTGGTCATACCGTGGATTCATGGCTATCGCAACGACGAGTCCCGTGACAGGTGAGGTCCTCAGGAGGTTCGACGAACTGACTCCTGAGGAGCTGGAGGACAAGCTCGCCCGTGCGGCGGCCGCGGCCGCCTCGTACCGGCTGACGAGCGTCGAGGAGCGGGCGGGATGGCTGCAGCATGCAGCGGCATCACGCCGGAGATGAACATGTACCACGAGGAGGTCTTCGGCCCCGTGGCGCAGGTGTGGACGGTGCCCTCCCTGGAGGAAGCCCTGCGGGAAGCCAACGGGTACCCCTACGGCCTCGGGTCGAATCTGTGGAGCGAGGACGAGGCCGAACGCGAACTGTTCGTCCGCGAGGTGCAGTCGGGCATGGCCTTCATCAACGGCAACACGACCAGCTACCCCGAGATCCCCTTCGGTGGTGTCAAACGCAGTGGCTACGGACGTGAGCTGTCCGACCTCGGGATGCGGGACTTCATGAACGCCAAGACCGTCTGGATCGGCCAGGACGCCTGAATTCCCGGTACCGGGCGGCAAGTCGACACCACTGGCACGCGCGCCGGCCGTCGCGGCGCGGGCCCACCGAGCGGATGGAGGCGCGACGATGAGCGGAGCGAACCAGCCCCCGTCGTCCGGGCAGAGAAGGCCCGTGGTCGCAGTGCTCGGCACGGGCACCATGGGGGAGGCCATGGCGCGCAACATCGCGGCGGCGGGCCTGGGACTGCGCGTGTGGAACCGCAATCGCGCCGCCGCCGAACCGCTGGCCGACGCCGGCGGCGCGGTGTGCGACACGCCGGCCGAGGCATGCCGCGGCGCCGACGTCGTACTGACCGCGCTTGCGAACGAGAAGGTGGTCGCCGACGTGATGGACCGGGCTCGCGACGGCATGGGCGGCCACACGGTGTGGGTGCAGACGTGCACGGTGTCCCCGGACGGGGGCCGCCGTCTCGCGGACCAGGCGGCCCGCCTGAACGTCGCGTACGCCGAGGCACCCCTCCTGGGAACCAAGGAACCGGCTGTGGCCGGTACTCTGACCGTCCTGGCCGCGTCCCCGCAGCAGGAGGCACGGGAAGAGGTGCGACCGGTCCTGGAGGCAGTGGGTTCACGCACCGTGTGGCTCGACGAGGTCGGCCAACCGAGCAGCCTCAAACTCGCCTACAACGCCTGGGTCCTGACCACCGTCGAGGGCATCGCGGAGTCCCTCACCCTCGCCCGCACCCTCGGGGTGGATCCCCACCTGGTCATCGACGTCATCGACGTCATCGACGGCAGCGGCCTCAACAGCCAGTACGTCCAGAGCAAGGGCCCGAAGATGATCGACGACGACCTCGACACCCCCTCCTTCCCCCTCGAAGCCGCGGCCAAGGACGCCGACCTGATCACCGACACCGCCCGCGCCGCCGGCCTGCACCTGGGCATCGCGGAAGTCGTACGCGAACGCCTCCACCTCGCGGCCGACGACGGACTCGGCCGCGCGGACGTCGCCGCGACCTACCGCATGCCCCGCCAGGCCGCATCCTGACCGGGCCGTCCCGTCGAGAGAGGGCCATGGAGGAACGATGACCCGTGCCGGCATCGCCGCCGCGCGCTCGAGCACAGCGCAACTGGCGGAGATCATCCCCCAGGTCGACGACGAGCAATGGGACCTGCCGTCCGCGTGCGACGGCTGGCGCGTCATCGACGTGGTGGCCCACCTTGCGGCCCTCGCCTCCGAGGCGGTGGACCCGCCGCCACCCAACCCCTCACTGCCGAAGAACCGCGAGCGCTACCACGACCTGCGCGTCGACGAGCGCCGTGGCTGGAGCCATGCCGACGTCCTCGACGAGTGGCGGCGCAGCACCCCCCAGCAGCTGGACCTCCTGGAAGCGGCCCAGGAACCACCCGGGGCCGACGCGCCCGTCGAGGTGCCCGGGCTCGGGACGTATCCGCGCCACCTTCTGGCGAACACCATGGCGTTCAACGTCTTCTGCCACCTGCGCAACGACATGCTCGCCCCCGACGGCCCGCTCCCGTTCACCCTGCCGGAACCGACCGACGACCTGGTCGCCCCCGCCGTCGAGTTCATGCTCGCCGGCCTCCCCCAGATGCAAGGGCCCGAACTCACCGCCACCGTCCGCCGGCCCCTCGTCCTCGACCTGACCGGGCCGGGCGCCACCACAGTCACCATCCTCCCCGCGACCTGGCCGGACGGGCAGCTGACCGTGGCACCTGGTGCGGACGCCACCACCCGGGTCCACAGCACGGCACTCGACTTCATCGCGTGGGCCACCACCCGCAAACCCTGGCGCGACCACTGCCGCATCACGGGGGACGCATCCGCCGCGACACCGTTCCTCGACTGCCTCGACATCATTTAGCAGAGGACTGCTATGTCCGAGGAAGGCCAGGCGTTGCGGGGATTTCCGTTCGTATCGGGTGGTTGATCCCTGTTTCCTACCACGCTCGGCTGACCAGCTCCGTGGGTTTGCAGCTCGCCCCTTTCGGGCGCCTTCTGCATCATGTGTCCAGTCCGCTGCTCAATCAGATTTCTGCACCTCAAGATGACTCATCACCGAAAAGAAGACGCGTTCATGTCGTCCAGCCTCTATAGGGCGGGTGTCGAGATTCTATAGACGTTTCACGATGTCGATGTATACACGCCCCGATCGGCCACGACTTGCAGCTTCCAAGGCTCCTGCTCACACTTGCGGTGTACGTTTAAAGGGGTCATCCCACGCCCTTTCTGGGGCGGCGTCTTCCAGCAGGAGCGTCCTATGGCCAAGATCCTGTGCGTGCTGACCGGCGCGAGCTACTGGACCCTGAAGGACGGACATCGACACCCCACCGGATACTGGGCCGAGGAGTTCGTGGCGCCCTACAGCGTGTTCACCGACGCCGGACACGAGGTCACCGTGGCAACGCCGAACGGGGTCGTCCCCGTCGTAGACACGATGAGCCTGGAGCCCCGCATGGCGGGCGGCGAGGAGAACGCCCTCCGGGAGGAGGCCGTCATCGAGTCGGCGGATGAGCTGCGGCATCCCATCTCCCTCACGGAGGTGCGCCTTGAGGACTATGACGCGGTCTATTACCCCGGAGGGCACGGCCCGATGGAAGACCTCTCTGTCGACCCCGACTCCGGGGCACTGCTGCGAAAGGCGCTCGCTTCCGGCAGGCCGCTCGGCATCGTCTGTCACGCCCCGGCTGCTCTCCTCGCGACCCGTGACGCAAACGGCGACACACCCTTCGCGAACTACCGTGTGACGGGCTTCTGCAACGAAGAGGAGGCCGGCGTCGGTTTCGCCGACAAAGCCAAGTGGCTCCTGGAGGACGAGCTGAGGAAGCTGCCCACCCGGTATTCGCGAGGTCCTGCCTGGGAGCCCTACACGGTCGTGGACCGCAACCTCTTCACAGGCCAGAACCCCGCTTCCTCCGGCCCTCTCGCCAAAGAGCTCGTCAAGGCTCTGTCCTGACCGGGGTGAGTCCAGGGGGCGTCACCGTCCGTTGCGTCATCCAGGCGGCCCGCCACACCCACCGCTGGGACACCCGCCCTTCCACCCGCCGCCTCAAGTAACCCCTCTGCTGCCAGAGCCTCTGAAGCGCACGAAGTCAGCTATCTGGAGTGTCAGTTCCGGGCCATAGCGCCAACGTCAACTTCGGATCAGGTTCCTCGACTATCAGCAGCGGTAGCGCCGGTCACCACGATCATGATCAGCTCCTGCTCCGTGATTGCGAGCCAAGAGCCGCGCCCGTGACCTTCGGCAATGGTGGTCGACGCAGCACTATGTGCAAGGGGGCAGTCGAGGCCGACGTGGAGGTGCCGATGAGAGTCGTGTTCGTGCACGGGGCGTGCGTGCGGGACGGGTCGTGGTGGTGGCACCGCACCGCCGAGCTGCTGCAGGAGCGGGGGGTGCCGAGCGTGGCCCCGGCGCTACCGAGCTGCGGCGAGGCGGGCCTGCCTGGCGGCGTCGGCGGTCCGGGGCTGCCCGAGGATGTTGCCGCGGTGCGGCAGGTGCTGCAGGCCGGCGACGAGCCGACCGTCGTGGTCGCGCACAGCTACGGCGGTGTCGTCACCGCGGAAGCCGCTGCGGGAATCGGGTCGGTGCGCCATCTGCTGCTGGTCTCCAGCTATCTGCCCGAGGTCGGGCAGAGCCTGTCGGAGTTCGGGGACGGCGGCCCCGCCCCGTTCCTCGACGTCGACCCCGATGCCGGCACGTTCGGGGTCCGCCCCGAGCTGCTCGTGGACACGTTCCTGCAAGACTGCGACCCCGAGGTCCAGGCACTGGCGGTGAACCACCTCGCCCGGCAGAGCGTGCAGGTGACCGGGCAGCCGGTCGGGGCGGCCGCATGGCAGCAGTTGCCCTCGACGTACCTCGTCTGCGCTCAGGACCGGGGCACCCCGCCGCCGCTGCAGCGCGAGTTCGCCCGCCGAGCCGGCAACGTCGTTGAGCTCGACGCCGGCCACCACCCGTTCCTGTCCCAGCCCGCAACGGTCCGGGACCTGCTGCTGAGCCTGTGACGGCAGTTCGTAACGTGCGGGGCGGTGCGGGGCGCTCAGAAAGCGGCCGGCTCGGGCCCGTCGGGGCGCCAGGTGGTGCCGCGGCGTTCATGGGCGAACAAGTCCTCCACGGCGTGGGCGATCTGCGGACCCACTTCGCGCTCCAGCAGGTACAGGCCGAGGTCGAGGCCGGAGGTGACCCCGGCGGCGGTGATCAGGTCGCCGTCGTCGACGACGCGTGCGCGGACGGCGTGGACGCCGGTCGCGTCGAGCAGGTCCAGGCCCAGGTGGTGGGTGGTGGCGTGGCGACCTTGGAGGAGGCCGGCCATGGCCAGGACGAGCGAGCCGCCGCAGACCGTCGCCACGGTGATCCGCGCGTCCTCGATGGCGGCCTTGAGCAGCACCGGCAGCTCGGTGTCCAGCACGCGGGCCAGCCGGAGCGCGATAGCGTCCTCCTGCGCACCGTCGTCTTCGAAGTCCGCGGCGTCGCCGGGATCGCCGACGCGCCCGGAGCCACCGGGGACGAGGACGACGCCGGGACGACCCGGGTCGAGGGCGCCAGTGGCTCGCAGCGACAGGCCGCCGGTGCCACTGACGACCTCCCGCGGGCCCTCGGCGCTGACCAGCTCCACGCTGACGGCGCCCCCGGAGGCGGTCCCGCCGGCATGGAGGACCTCGAACGGCGCGATGGCGTCAAGCGGGTCGAACCCGTCGAACAACACGATCTGGACGTGCATGTGAGTGTCTTTCGTCGGACTGGGAGCCGGCGGTCGCCGACTTCGCCTCGATGCTAGGAGCCGGTGCGCTAAGCGGGGATGGGCTCGAATGACACATTCCAACGGGATCTCGCCACGAGTCGCCTGTCGTCGCTCAGAGCTGCGCGTCGGCGGCGTCCGGACCACCCCGCGTGGCTGCAGCAGTGATCCGACAGCGTTCGAGGCAGAGTTCCTCAGCCGTGCTCGCTGCTGCGGAAGGTGGCGCGGTAGCTCTGCGGCGTGGTGCCGGCGACCCGTTTGAAGCGCTCGCGGAAGGCCGTCGGGGAACCGAAGCCGGCCTGGTCGGCGATGCGCTCGATGGTGTGGTCGGTGTTCTCCAGCAGGAACTGCGCCCGCCGCACCCGGGCCCGCAGCAGCCACTGCAGCGGTGTGGTGCCGGTCTGCTCGCGGAACCGACGGCTGAAAGTGCGCGCGCTCATGCCGCTGCGCCGGGCCATGAGGTCGAGCGTCAGCTCCTCACCGAGGTGCTGCTCCATCCAGGCGAGCACCGGTTCGAGCGTGGAACCCTGCGGGACCGGTGGTTGGGGATGGACGATGAACTGGGCCTGGCCCCCTTCGCGTTCCAGCGGGGTGACCGCCAAGCGGGCCGCATCGGCGGCCACCGCGGAGCCGAAGTCGCGGCGGATCATGTGCAGGCACAGGTCCAGCCCCGCCGAGGCCCCTGCGGAGGTGAGCAGTTGCCCGTTGTCGACGTAGAGGACGTCGGGCCGCACTTCGACCGCGGGGAAGCGTCGGGCCAGATCGGGGGCGGCGACCCAGTGCGTGGTCGCCGCCAGCCCGTCGAGCAGTCCGGTCGAGGCGAGGTCGAAGGCGCCGACGCAGATCGAGGCGATCCTGGTGCCCCGGGCCGCCGCCGCGCGCAACGCCTCCAGCACCTCCTCACCCGGCGGGGGCGCGCCCTCCGCACGACCGGGAACGATCACGGTGTCGGCGTCGGCAAGCCCGTCCAGGCCCCAGGGGGCGGTGATCACGAATCCGGCTGCCGGGATCTGCGCACGAGGCGCGCACACGCGCACTTGGTAGGGGCGGCGCCCGTCCGGCAGCCGGACCCGGGCGAACACCTCCAAGGGCGTGGACAGGTCGAAGGGGATGACCTGGTCGACTGCCAGAACCGCGACGGTGTGCACCTATGACTCCTCAGCTTCCGGACACCACGACGACCCTCTCTGTCCTACGGTTCGCGATGGCGCAGGTCAAAGGATTGGCGAGATTCCGGTGACTTCTGTCATTCCAGCCGCTGGGAGTCGGTGGCTCTCCGTTCCTAGGCTCCGATGCCGGTTGTCCCTCTCTCGGGACTCCACCGCTTCCCGCCCAGCACGTGAGAAGGCGTACCAAGATGCCAACCCTGCCCCTTTGTCCCTTGCCCGACGTCCACCCGCACCGTGGTGAGGGCGCGGCCCGATGACCAGCTCGTGCTCGTTCTCCAAGACGTTGAAGTGCTGATCTTGGTCGGCTTCGGCGGCTAGGGTGATGGCGTGTCTGTGACCCAAGATCGTGACGATGTCGTCGAGCAGCTCGAACCCTTCCGCCGGGAACTGACGGCCTACTGCTACCGGATGCTTGGTTCGGCGTTCGAGGCTGAGGACGCCGTGCAGGAGACGATGGTCCGGGCCTGGTCGAAGTTCGACGGTTTCGAGGGCCGTTCGGGGCTGCGTACCTGGCTGTACCGGATCGCGACCAACGTCTGCCTGGACATGGCCCCGGCCGCTCAGCGTCGTGCCCGGCCGATGGACCTGTCCCCGCCGGGCTCGGCCACCGCGCCGAACCTCGCGCAGTTGGAGGAGCGGATCTGGGTGGGGCCGATCCCGGACGAGCGGGTGCTCTCCGGCGACCCCGCCGAGGCCGCGGTGGGCCGGGAGACGATCCGGCTGGCCTTTGTCACGGCGCTGCAGAGGCTCCCGGCCCGCCAACGCGCGGTGCTGATCCTGCGTGAGGTGCTGGCCTGGTCGGCGGCCGAGACCGCCGAACTGCTGGAGACCTCCGTCGCCTCGGTGAACAGTGCCCTGCAGCGAGCGCGGGCCACGCTCGCCGACAACGGCGGCGTGCCGGAGAGCGACACCTTCAAGCCGCTGGATGAGACGCAGCAGGCTCTGCTGGCGAGGTACGTCCGGGCGTTCGAGGCGTTCGACATCGAGGGGCTGCAGAGGCTGCTGCACGAGGATGCAGTTCTCAACATGCCGCCGTACCAGATGTGGGTGCGGGGAGTGGTGGAGCTGGGCGAGTGGTGGCTCGGCGCCGGCTGCGGATGCCGGGGATCGCGGATGATTCCCGTGGAGGCGAACGGCACGCCCGCGTTCGCACAGTACCGGCCGGCCGAGGACGGCAATGGGTGGACTCCGTGGGGCATCACACTGTTGGAGATCACCGACGGGCGGATCAGCACCATGACCAATCACATGGACACCGAGCGGTTGTTCCCGTTGTGGGGACTTCCCATGCGGCTGACCGCCGACGGCACGGGAACGTGACTCACCGGCCTCGGGCTCGAACACCTCACCTGGCCGGTCAGCGCCAGCACTCTCGTCCGCGGTCCGACACCGCGCAGCACCAGGTACCGTGCGGGACTCTGCGCGGTAAGCCGCAGCCGGACCAGGTGGATGAGGCCGGCATGGGCCACTCGACGTCGGACACGTCGCAGGCTACGACTGCCACGTCCGGACGGTGTATCAGCAGCACGGCCGGCTGATCGCACAGGAACGGCCCAGTGCGGGGAGGGGGCGGGCTGGGGGTGAACTCCACGGGCTCCGTATCAGCTCAGACCGCCGGAACGGGTCGGCTTCACCGCTGCACGCCGCGAGTGGGGCTATGTCGTGCCCACCGATCCGCAGGTCACCGGGCTCGGTTCGGTGCGGCCCCCGTCGGGTGTGACGATCGTGCCCGCCGGTGAGGCGGAGGAGGGCCCGCTGCGCGCCCTGGACCGCATCATCCGCGACGAGGTCGAGGCCGCCGCCGGATGGCAGATGATGCCGGCCGAGGTGCTGCCCCGCCCGGTGGGGACCACCCTGCTCGACCCGTCGAAGTACGCGGTGGCGCGGCAGTTGGGCCAGTACGTGGGACTGGTCCGGGTGGCATCGCTCGCCCGGCAGCCGCGGATCGGGCTGATCGCCGTCCGGGACAGGTAGCGCGAGAGCTCTGAAGTCGATGTCGGGGCGGGCGTCGTGGTCGTCGGGTGCGATGCCGAGCGGGTCGATGATCCACCCCCCCGGTCCGTAGTCGGCGCACGACGTCGTCACCGACGCGACAGCTGTCTGTCGATGCCGATGGCCAGGCCCCGGCACGAGAAGCCGGAGAACGTCCGCCGCTACTTCAGTCCTCCCCGGAGGCGATTGCCGAGCTCACCAGCCTGCTCGCCCCCGGCGACAGGCGGCGCTGAGTCGGGACACGGCCGTGCGTGCCCTGCCGTCAATTGTCGGAAAGTTGCGCAGGGACGGGTTTCAGTCCGTCCAGGGTGAGGTCGAGGAGGCGTTCGGCCTGCTCTCGCTGTTCGGGCTTCGCCGAGGTGAGGGCGATGCCGGCGAGGGCGGCAAACATGTCGGTCGGGCTGATGTCCGTCCGGATCGTTTCAGCAGCGGTGCAGGCGTCCATCAGAGAGGTGATGGCGGTTTGGATCATGTTGTGGCTGTGGGCGTGGGGGTTGCTCCCCGAGGCGGCCGCGGCTCGCAGGGCGTCGGCCATGCCGAGTTTGGCAGTGGCGTAGTCCATGAAGAGGCGGGTCCATGCGCGCAGGGCTTCGAGGGGCGGTTTCGTCGCCAGGAGGTCCGGGACGACATTGCACAGCTGGGCTACTTCGTTGCGGTAGGCCGCCTCAACCAGAGCCTCCCGGGTGGGGAAGTTGCGGTACAGGGTGGCCGTACCCACGCCGGCTTCCCTCGCGATGCGCTCGAGGTGCGCATCCAGTCCTTCCTCCGTGAACACGCGTACCGCGGCGGTGAGGATCTTGTCCCTATTGCGTTGTGCGTCGGCTCTCAACGGGCGTCCGGCGTCTCGAGCCATCGGTGCGTCCCTTCCTCTTCCGTTTGCTAAGTGGAGGGGCGCCCACTTAATCTGCAACAAGTGGCGGCGCCTCCACTTTCACTGTAGGGCATGGCCTGGCCTGCCCGAATTCCTCCACTTGGAAGGACTGACGATCATGTCGGGAATCGAGGGCAAGGTCGTGGCAATCACGGGTGCCAGCAGCGGCATCGGCGAGGCGACCGCTCTGCTGCTTGCCGAGCGAGGCGCCAAGGTCGTCCTCGGAGCACGCCGACCGGAGCGGCTCGAAGCCCTGGGCGCCCGGATCGCCGAAGCCGGCGGCGAAGCCGCGTGGGCTCGCACCGACGTCACGCTGCGCGAGGACCTGTCCGGACTCGTCGAACTGGCGCGTGACCGGTTCGGCAAGATCGACGTCCTGGTCAGCAACGCCGGGATCGGCCTGATCTCTCCGCTGGACGACCTCCGGGTCGAGGACTGGGAGAAGATGATCGACGTCAACTTCAAAGGCGTCCTGTACGGGATCGCAGCCGCACTGCCGGTCTTCAGGGAGCAGGGCTTCGGACACTTCATCAACACCGTCTCCACGGCCGGACTGCGCATCGTCCCGCTCCAGTCGGTGTACGCCGCAACCAAGAACGCCGTGCGAACCCTCTCGGAGGGGCTGCGCCAGGAAGCCGGTGACAGCCTGCGAGTGACCGTCGTCTCACCCGGCGTCACGCGCACGGAGTTCACGGATTCGATGGCACCCGAGATGAAAGCCCGGATCAACGACTCCATGGGCAAGATCGCGATCTCTCCGGACGCCATCGCACGTGCCATCGCCTTCGCCATCGAACAGCCGGACAGCGTAGACGTGGGCGACATCGTCGTCCGTCCTACCGCGCAAGGCTAGAGTCGCGCGCGCCGCCACCCCCTGGGGGTGGCGGTCTCGGTGCTGACGACCTGGCGTTTCCCCGGTGGGCCAGACTTCCGGTCGATGGAGCCGGAGTGATGGTTCAAGCTCCCGGCCCGGTGGTCTGCCAGGGGGCGAAGGCGTTGGCCACCGAGGCCATCGCCGGGCGCAGGTCCGGGAAGTGACGCAGCAGTACCGAGCTCATGGTGTTGTCCTCGATCCAGTCGAGTCCGGCCTGCGTGTAAACCTGGGGGGTGAAGTCCCTGGTGAGGAACCGGTCGCTGTTCAGCCGGCGCGAGGCCATCAGGATGAAGATGCGGAAGGCGGTGTCGCTGAAGGCGAAACCCTCGGGGCGGCGCTCGGCGAACATTCCGACCATCAGGTCCACCCGCTCGATGTCGCCCTGGTAGACGAGGCTCAACTCCCTTGCCAGGTCGGGATCCTGGGCCAGCGACTCGAAGTCCTTCGCGGGGCTGAGGTGGAGCAGGCGTCGGAACTCGTTGTACCTGGGCACGCCCAGTTCACGGATCCGCAGGATGTCGACGGCGCCCAGGTCGACCAGCTTCCCGTCGGGCCGCTCGAACTCCTGCATGAACCTTGGGTAGTTGTGCAGCGTCACCAGCCCGGGATGGGCCGTGCCGAACGAGTAGAAGAGATCGGTCAGCGAGTGCTTCGCCAGCAACTCGTAGGCGCGCGGCCCGGCCAGCTCCCGGAACGTCGCCTCCTGCAGCACGGTGTCGTCGCCGGCGGAGCGGAAGGACCAGTCGTCGCGGATCAGCGGATGCATCCGGTAGACCGCGGTGAACTCCTCGGTGAGCGCGTACGGGACACCGAAGTGGTCGGTCCGCCCTCCGACGATGCCGCTGAGCACCTCGCTGCCGCTGATCCGGCCGAAGAGCCGGTGCACGCGCTCACCGAGGACTCCGTACCAGTTGGCCCGCAGTGCGGCGACCGTCGTCGGATGGCTGACCACCGCCGGGGTCCACTCGACCGTGTGGATCTTCGCGAGCAGGGCGGCGATGACCAACCGGGCCCGCTGGAAGAGCTGTTCGTCCGTCCACTTCGGGAACTCGTCCTGCAGTCGGCCGCAGACGGCGTTGTGCTCCAGGACGAACAGCCGGTGCATCATCGCCAGGCCCAGCCAGAACCCCGCGGTGTTCGCCGGATCCTGCTCGGGGTCGTCGAAGAACATCGCGCCGTTCTCGGGCTCCCGCAGCCTGCCGCCGTCACCGGTGCGCAGGCGCCGCTGCGCCTCCAGGCTGTCGCCGTAGAGCTGGGAGGCGTCCCACCAGTGGGTGCTCTGGTTGAGGTAGCTGGGCGGAAGACCGTCACCCGGCTGCCTGGTCGGGTCGGGGATGGTCCTCGGCACCAGCATCGGGCGGGTGGGCCAGGGATCGTCGTCGACCAGCTCGATCCGCCATGGATCCGCCATGGTGCCCGGCCCGTGGGTGAACCAGTCCCGGATCATGAACTGCAGCCAGGCCGCGACCAGTGAGTTGACCGACTCCGCAGGCACGAACTCGCGCCGGGTGAGCAGCGCGCGACTCACCTCGCGGGGGCTCGGCGCCAGCAGCTGCGGCTCGGGCTCGGGGAAGGTCCGCTCGGGCGGGACGTTGCGGCCGAAGCGCGAGTCGGCCATGCCCATCCGCGGGCTGCCCAGGTCGTTGTGAGTGCCGTCGGCCGAGCGCTCGATGGTGTCGCGGGCCCGGCGCGGCTCGATCGGCGGCAGATCGACCGCCGGATAGTCGGTGGTGTCGAAGAGGTTCTCGCGGCGCAGCAGATCCCGCAGGCCCTTCAGCACCGCCAGACCGAGCGGGGTGGGCAGCCGGTCCCAGCCGATCCGGTGGTCCACGGTCACCGCCAGCCGTTGGTACGCCTGTCGGTACGCTCGCAGGAAGGCGGCCTCGGGGCGGGAGGCGGACGCGGCCAGCCGGCGGCCGCTCCGGGGACTGCGCTGTTCGACCATACCGGCCTCCTCGTCTCGGGCGCACAGGTGCACAGGTGCGCGGATGCGTGGCTGCGCCGGGTGCGGGTCGCCCGCGCGCCGGCCAGGTCCTTCGTGGACAACACTGTTTGCGGTGCGTCAGATGCGCAAGGCGCGGTGTGAGCCGAAGGGTGCGGGGGAGTGGTGAGTGCCGGCGCCGCTTCGGAGCGCCTGGCGGCGACCGAGGAGCGCGAGCGTTGGAGGCACTGTGGTGGACACGGCGGACGATTCCCCGAACCCGGCGGACGGCCAGGAGGGTGACACCGACTTCGACAGTCAGGAGATCCGCCTCGCCGTCGTGCTCGTCGGCGACGTGACGAACGGACGGGACGCCGCCCGCCTGGTCCGCGAGACCGTCGAGCGCTTCGGCACCCTGGACGTCGCAGTCAACAACGCCGGCGTCCTCGGGGCATTCGGCCCGGCCGCCGACGTGGACGAGGACGAGTGGCGCCGCGTCATCGAGGTCGACCTGACGGGCACCTGGCTCGCCATGAAGTACCAGATCGGCCACATGCGCACCCATGGCGGCGGTGCCATCGTCAACATCGCTTCCAACCTCGGATCAGACATCCGGGCCGGGGGGATGGTGTAGTACCGGGGCCGGGGTGCTGCTCCTCCGGCTGTCTGTAAAGCCGTTGGGGATCGCCGGGGGTGTCGCTAGCATCCAGCAGATGATCATCTCTCATGACGTATCCGGCAGTGGGCCCGCCGTGGTCCTGCTGCACTCCGCGGTGTGCGACCGGCGGATGTGGGACCCGCAATGGCAGTGGCTGGTCGACGCGGGGTACCGGGTGGTGCGGTGCGACTTCCGGGGCTTCGGTGACTCGCCGCTGGCGGACGGCCCGTACAGCGACGCCGGAGACGTCCTGGCCCTGCTCGACCACCTGGGCATCGCCTCCGCCGCGCTGATCGGCGCCTCGCACGGCGGGCGGATCGCCCTGACGGTGGCCGCGCTGCGACCGGACGCGGTCACTGCGCTGGCCCTGCTGGGGGCGGGCATGCCCGGACACGAGCCCAGCGAGACGATGCGCGCCTTCGGCGCGCGCGAGGACGAACTGCTCGAGGCCGGGGACGTGGCCGGGGCCGTCGGGCTGAACGTCGAGACCTGGCTGGGGCCGGAGGCGGGCGAGGAGGCCCGCGAGAGCGTCCGGCGGATGCAGCGACACGCCTTCGAGGTGCAGGCGGAGGCGACGTTCGGGCCGGACCGGGAGGAGGTCGACCTCGCCCGGATCACCGCCCCCACCCTGGCCATCGCCGGTGCGCACGACCAGCCGGACTTCCGCGAGATCGCGGCCGTCCTGCCCGCCCTCATCCCGAACGCCCGCCACGTCGAACTGCCCTGGGCCGGCCACCTACCGAGCCTGGAACGGCCGCAGGAGGTGGCGGGGTTGCTGGTGGGCTTCCTGCGGGAGACTGTTGGGGGCACAACAGAGGTTTAAGCGCCCGTCGGTGTCATGACCGGCCTGCTCCACGGGTGGCGGGCCCCGGTCCGGTCGGTCAGCTTCCGGCTCGTCCGGCGCTGGCTGTCTGGGCGGCTGGTTACCATCCCCGATCCTGGAACAGGAATTCGACGCGCGAGGAACCAAGGTCGAGCAGCGGGTGATTCCCGTGGGAGGTGGTGGAGCGCCGGGTTGCGCCACTGTCCCTGAGGAGGATGGCTTCGGCCCGGGCTGCCTGCGCCGGCACCGAGCGGTGCACCGCGCTCGCCCCGCAGTTGCTGCGGGAGTTGGCCCGGCCGGGGCAGGGGGCTCAGTGTGACCAGTACGGGTTGTCGACGGTCGTGTCGGCGGGGTCGCCAGGGCGGGAACAGGATACGTGGTCGGCGGCCAGGTCGCCGTAGTCCTCCCGCCTCCCCGGCTCACTTACTTCGGTCGCCCAGGCGCATCGACCTGGTTCCGGCAGGCCGCCGCTCACGCCGGCCTGTAGCGGCAGGCGGTTGGCATCGGTCGAACCGAACGGCCGCCGGCCGTGTCGGGTGGCCCCGGGTGCGGCTTGGCTCGTGATGTGGAACCCGGCCAGTTCCCCGGCTGCCTCGACGGTGCTTCTCGCTCTCGGGAATAGTTGAAGGTTAAATTTGCTTGTTGTGACCGACGACGGCTGACAGCGAGGACGTTCATGAGCGTCTCCCGGCGGGGTCTGACCCAACGGCTCGCCGCGCATTCACGCCGTGCGTCCGACCGGCACCCGCGCGACAGTACCCGTCGCGCGCAGCGACCTTTCGAAGGAGCGGACATGGCCTACCAGACCGGACTGGCGCCCAGGATCGACGTGCGGCGCGCCGGAGAACGCTTCGCCACCAGGATCGACTGGCTCGACTCCAAGCACTCGTTCTCCTTCGGTCGCCACCGCGACCCCGCCAACACCCACCACGGACTGCTGCTGGTCAACAACGACGACATCGTGCGGCCCGGCAGCGGCTTCGAAACCCACCCCCACCGGGACATGGAGATCGTCACCTGGGTGCTGCAGGGCTCGTTGGTCCACCAGGACTCCACCGGCCACTCCGGCGTCATCTACCCCGGGCTCGCCCAGCGGATGAGCGCCGGAAGGGGCATCCTGCACTCCGAGAAGAACGACTCCTGGCGGTTGGACGGCGGCGAGGCCCACACCGAACCGGTCCACTTCGTCCAGATGTGGGTCGTCCCCGACGAGAGTGACATCACCCCCGGCTACGAGCAGTTGGAGATCGAGAACGAGTTGCTGGCCGGGGGCCTGGTCCCGGTCGCCTCCGGGATGGCCAAACACGACGGCGCCAGCGCCATCCGCATCAAGAACCGCTACGCGGCCCTGCACGCCGCCCGGTTGCGCCCCGGCCAGAGCGTGGAACTCCCGGATGCGCCGTACCTGCACCTGTTCGTGCCTCGCGGTGACGTGGCCCTGGAGGGCGTCGGACCACTCGGCCCCGGTGACGCCGTCCGCTTCACCGGCGCCGGCGGCCAGAAGGTCACCGCCGTCGAGCCCGCCGAGATCCTCGTCTGGGAGATGCGCGCCGCCATCGCCCGCTGAACCTGCCACCCATGCCCTATCGGGCCGAGCTGTCCCAGGCTCGCCGACTGATCGGTGTCACCAGGCTGCCGACGATGACCGGCGCTGGCGGGTTCGGCGAGACCCGCCTGGCGTAACGGGCTGCATGCGACATCGGACGCTCCTTCCCCGGAGGGGCCTGGGCGGTGGCCCGGGTGCGCCGGTCGTCGTCGGCCGGCGTGTTGCGCGGCATCCGGGTGTAGCGGGAGTCGGGCATGAGATCGAGCAGTTCGGCCTTGTCGGGGGCCTAGGTGGAGAGCGCCAGTGGTGAGAGGTCGAGCACCCTGGCGACTCGCCGCCTGGTGACGACTTCGACGCCCTCGGTGTCCGCGGGCTCGATGGCCACCGTGGCGGTCTCCGCTGTCGAGTGTGCCTGGCGCGGCCCCACGGGAGGGCGAGCGCGCGTGCAGGGTCTCCCGTTCGGCTCCGGTTCGTGGTCATGCGGAAATCCCGCCACGGCGATTCTCCGTACTATGTATAGTGTACATTGTACGGAGAATCGCGAACCGGATCCCGATCGGAGAGGACCCACTCTTGAAGATCAACAGCTCTGCCGTCTCGCTGACCGTCGAGGACGTCCCGGCCTCTGCCGCGTTCCTCACCGAGCACTTCGGCTTCCAGGAGCAGATGGCGGCCGACGGCTTCGTCTCGCTCGGCCGCGAGGATGCCGGACTGAACGTCATATACCTGCGCCGAGGCCTCGAGGTACTGCCGGAAGGCTTCCGTGACCAGCACGCCGCAGGCCTGATCCTGGTCTTCACCGTCGACGACCTGGCCGGTGAGGAGGCCCGACTGCAGGCGGAGGGCGTGGAGATCACCATGCCACTGCGTGAGGAGCCCTGGGGTGAGCGGCTGTTCCAGGTGACCGATCCCAACGGGGTGGTGATCGAGCTGGTCGAGTGGGCCGTCCCGGCCGCGAAGTGACCTGATCGAGAGCCGAGTCGTCGAGAACGACGGTGTCCCCGGCCTGAGTGGAAGGAATTTCTGTCCGTCTGTCGATCCACGCCTGTGAGGCCTCGGCCGGCAGCGAGGACGAGGTGCACGAGCGGCCGCTTCAGCCGGATGACGTCGATGCCGTGCTGCGCACCGGGTGCGCCCCCGCTCGTCGAGGCGGCTGGCGTCCGCCTTCGGCCCCTGTCTGTTGCTGTTCCCGCGCACTTTGAGAGATCCTCAGCCATGCCCGTGATCAATTCTGGCTTCGGCATGCTGTCCGAGGACTTCGCCAGCGCCCCCACCCCTACTTCGCATGGCTGAGGGAGCAGGCACCGGTGCACTACGAGCCGGCGATCGGCAGCTACTTCCTCTCCCGTTACCAGGACGTGAAGCGGGCGCTGACCGACCACGAGGCGTTCACCACCGAGACGCTGCAGGTGCGCGCCGAACCGGTGATGCGCGGGCCGGTCCTCGCCCAGATGACCGGGGCCGAGCACACCGCCAAGCGAAAGATCGTCGTCCGTGGCTTCACGGGACCGGCCCTGCAGGACCAGATACGCGCCATCCGCGCCGACGCCGCCGAGCTCATCGCGCCCTTCCTTCCTCGGGGCCGGATGGACCTCGTCGATCGCAGACGGCGGCGTTCAGCGCGGAATCACCCAGCCCGGCGCCCAGGTCCCGGCGGCGTCGTGGCCGGGCGATGTGGCGGCGAGGTGGGCGCGGAGAGTGGCCAGCGCTGGGCGTGGGTTGTCGCGGTGCCAGAGGAGCGAGTGCGGGTAGACGGGCGTTGGTTCGGTCACCGGGATGCGGCGCAGGCCGTGGTCGGCGGGCCAGACGAGGCGGGTCTGCTCGCCCATGAAGGTGGCCAGGGCCGGGGTGTCGGCGATGGTGTCGAGGAGCGCGTCGGAGCCGAAGTTGGGGCCGGTCGCCTCGATGGTGAGGCCGAACTCGGCGGTGAGGTCGTCGTAGTAGGCGGCCCACTCGGTACCGGGGACGATGCCCGGCATCCAGATCCGGTGCCCGGCGAGCTGGGCGACGGTCACCGACCGGGCGTCCGCCAGCGCGTGGGCGGGGCCGGTGAGGAGCTGGAGCGGCTCGTCGAGCACCCGGACGGACTCGATGTCCTCGGGGAGGGGTTGGCCGGGCACGGCGACGGCGCGGAAGGACGCGTCGATCGCGCCGGACCGGATGGCGGCGACGGCCGTCTTGACGTCGAACAGCATCACCACGTCGAGGTCGATGTCGGGGTGCGCGCGGTGGAAGCCGCGCATCAGGCCCGACGCCGCGACGCGCGAGGCGATCACGTCGACGCGCAGCGGACGGCGGCCGGTGCGCACGGACGCGGCCGCGCGCTCGGCGACGCGCAGCAGTTCGCGGGCGTGGGGTAGGAACGCCTGCCCGTCGATGGTGAGCTCGGCGCCGCGCGGGGTGCGGGTGAGCAGCCGGACGCCGAGGTTGCGCTCCAGCGCGGCGATGCGCTTGGAGACGGCCTGCTGGGTTACCTCCAGCTCGGCGGCGGCCTCCTGGAACTGCCCCGCGTCGGCGGCGGCGATGAAGGTCCGGACAGTGTCGAGGTCCATGCCGATACCCTATGGCCACAACCGTTGGTTGTGGCCGGTGGCCCTTCGGTTGTTTGATCCCCGGGTACGGTCCTCGCTTTGATGCTTCCGATCGCGGATCGGTTGTGCGGGTGAGTGGCGAGGGGCGTCGGGTATGAGGAACGGGCACCGGCTGGGACATCTGCTCGGACATCGGCTGGGGCGGCGGTTCGGGTGGCTCTGGGGAGCGTACGGGACCAGCGCGCTCGGCACGTGGCTCGCCTTCGGCGCGTTCCCGCTGATCGCCATCCGGGTGCTGCACGCCGGACCGGCCGAGGTCGCCGCGCTCTCCTCCGTGGGGGCTGCGGTGGGCGCGGCCGTGGCGGTGCCGCTCGGCCCTTGGGTGGAGATCCGCCGCAAGCGGCCGGTGCTGATCGCGATGGACCTGGTGCGGTTCGCGGCGCTGCTGACGATCCCCACCGCGTTCGCGTTCGGCGTGCTCACCTTCCTTCAGCTCCTGCTGGTCTCGGTCGTCGTCGCGGCGGCCGACATCACCTTCCGTGCCGCCTCCGGCGCGTACCTGAAGACACTGCTGCCGGCCGAGGACCTGCTCGTCGCCAACGCCCGGTTCGAGTCCACGGCCTGGACGACCACGATCATCGGACCGCCGCTGGGCGGCGCGGCGATCGGGCTCCTCGGTCCGGTGGCGACGGTGGTGGCCGACGCGGTCAGCTACCTGCTATCGGCCCTGGGCATCCGCGCGACGGGCGGGCACGAGCCGCGGCGCGAGCGGCGGGAGGCCGCGCGCATGCGGGCCGGGGACCTGCTCGACGGCTGGCGGTACATCCTCACCGACGCGACGCTGCGCCCGCTGTTCTTCAACACCGCCCTGTTCAACGGCCTGGTGATGGCCGCCGAGCCGCTGCTGGCCGTACTGATGCTCGGCCGATTCGGGTTCGCACCGTGGCAGTACGGCCTCGCCTTTGCCGCGCCCTCGATCGGCGGCCTGCTCGGTTCGCGGCTGGCCCGACCGCTCGTCACCCGGTTCGGGCAGCACCAGGTCCTGGTCGTGACCGGCGCACTGCGCGCGATCTGGCCCGTGGGCCTGGCCTTCCTGGGGCCGGGCACCGGAGGGCTGCTGCTGGTTATGGGCGTCGAGCTCGGGCTCATCTTCTGCTGCGGGGTCTTCAACCCCGTCTACGCCACCTACCGCCTCGAGCGCACCGCGACCGACCGGGTCACCCGCACGCTGTCCGCCTGGGCGGTGACGACAAAGGCGTCGACCGCGATCCTGACTGCCGTCTGGGGCGTGCTGGGCGGCCTGCTCGGCCCGCGTACGGCCATCGGCCTGGCCGGCGTGCTCCTGCTGGCGACCCCGCTACTGCTCCCCCGTCGCGCGGCAGCGCCCCTGGCCGAGCCGGAACCGGCACCGAGCCGCGCCTGACGGGCCGCCACGGCCGTCACCGCGATCGGGCTGCGCAGCCCTTGTTCGGAGCGGTTCACCCCTCTGCGTGGAGCTCGGAGGTGAGCGCGGCGGCCTCCGCCGTGGCCGGTGGGGGTTGCATTCCTGGTGAGCGACGAGCCGTTCCCCCTGGGGGTTCGGCTCGCTGGGCAGGGCATGAACAAGCGCAGTTCTGGGCCGATGTCGGCTACACCGGCGGCCTCATCGAGTACTGCTCACCGCCCTCCGCGCCCAGCCGCTGGCTCCTGCCCGGCCGCGGATTTCGGTCTCAGGGGGTGGGCAGGCCGCCCGGGCGGGCGGGGCGGCCGAAGCGGACCGGCACACCGGGGGAGTACAGCACGCTCACCGGCGGACCGGCCGGCGACGGCAGCCCGGCGGCGGTCACCAACTCATCCTCGAAATGCAGGAGTTCGGCCCGGTGCAGCGGCCAGCGCGGGTGGGTGTTGGGCAGGTACACCGGCTGGCCGAAGAAGGCGTTGTGCATGCCCCAGCGGGCGGTCAGGAAGTGCTCGAGGGCGGTCGGCTCCTCGATCCGCTCGCCGATGTGCACCGCGATCCGGCAGCGCGCCCCGCGCGGCCCCGGCCAGCGCCGGCTGCTGGTGTAGCTGACGGTGTCCACGTCGCGGTGGATCGCCATCCGGGCCCACGCGTAGGGCAGCCGGAAGGCGCTGCGTGCGATGGCCACCGGCAGCAGCCGCGAGGCCTCCAGCGAGCGGAACACCACGCCCCGACGGCCGTGCCGGTCCACCGAGTAGAGCCGCACGTTGGTCTCCGGAAAGGTGCCGAGGTACGGGATACCCGGCATCCTGAACCAGCCCACCCGGTACATCCGGAACGCCACCAGGCCGATGTAGGTGAGCCCGTCGTGCGTGTCCGGCGCGGTTCCGGCCGGCAGTAGCGGCGCCACGTCGACGGGGTCGGCGGCCCAGTGCAGGAACGTCAGGTCGAGCCAGGACTGGGTGAGCAGCGTGTGCGGTACTTGGCGCACCGGATCGGGCGTTATCGGCTCCACGGGGGCAGGTGTGAGCGGCATCGCATCAGCGTCGCACGCCCTTACGGTCGTCGAACCAGTAACCCCCGTGGTCGACTTCGGACAGCATAGCCATCACGGGACTCCTCACGATCGGTGCCCGCCGCCCCGGTGGCGGCGGGCACCGTAGGAAAGCCCGCGGTTCTTACCGGATTTCTTCTGGTCGAAGGGCTGCGGGAGGCGTTCCAGCAGGGTGTGCAACACCGTGACAGTGTCGTAGACCGTCCTCGGGGACGGGAACGGCTCCCTGGGCCCGGGGTCATTGCCCCGCTGGGCGCGGTGGTTGAGCGCGCGGATCTTCTCCGCAGCAGCACAGGCGACCTCGACGGGAGTGCGATTCGACTTCATGCCGCTCATCGTGCGGCTGCCGGATGCCGCGAGGGAGCAATCTACGCCGGCCGACCGCCGACCGCTCGCTCAGCCCGCGTAGGTGACCTGCACGACCGTGACCGTGCCGGTCTTCTCCCCGACCAGAACCACGGCTTGGATGTGCCCCCGGGCGATCGTGCGCATCACCCCGTCGTCCGCCCCGTACGGCATGGAGGCACGCAGCGGGTCGGCGAGGCAGTCGAGGAGACACACGGCCAGGTCGGCCCGGCCGTGGTCCGGGAGAGCCTGGTAGATGGCGAGCTGATCAGGGCCGAGCCGAAGGTGCCAGGTCATGCCGCGCCCCGCGCGCGGGGGGCGGGCTGGGTACCCAGCGGTGCCTGGTCCAGCCAGCGCAGCAGCTCGCCGGTGATGTCCACGCTGCCAGCCTCAACCTCGGAAGGGAGCTCGCCGTGCGCAAGGTAGTGAGTACGCAGGCCCTCGAGACGGACCCGGTCGGCCTCCTGCTGCTCGACCACCGCGACCCAACGGCCGAGAACCGCCGGGAGTTCGTCGACCGGCGCCCGGTTCACGTCCCGAATGAAACTTCGCTGCGCCTCTGGATGCGGCAGCGCACCACGCAGAGCATCGATCGTCCACCTGCTACTCACCGCTACGCTCCCTCGGGCCGGGGTTGTTCGAGCACCGAGATTAGCGCACAACTCCTTGCTCCTGGGGGCGGGTTCGGGTCATCAGCGGCCGCTGATCGGCTGGCCAGCCCCAGCGCAGCACCGACGCACGACCTGCTGCGCCACTGTGGACTGGTTTCACGTTCCTGGGCGGGGAAGCGCTCCAGACGGTGTTCTCCGGAGCGCGGTCTCGTGCCGCATCAGACGGCGTTCACCTCGGTCCTGCTGATATGGGGCCTGGGATGGATGGCTGTTGTCAGGAGGCGCGTGGACTGGCACGGGAAGCAGTGGGGTTTCCGCAGTCTCGATGAGAGCCCTGTATGTGGCGGTGTTCAGGTCCCAGCAGATCCACGGCCCGCGCATCGCCGGGGAGATCGGGAGTCAGAGCTCCAACTCGTAGACCTGAGCGGTCAGACCGTCTCCGAAGTCGAATGGGCCTGGCTCCTCCGCCACCAAGCGGAAGCCGGCGGTGAGGTAGACGTGGCGGGCCGCCGCCAGCGTGTTCATCGTCCACAGCCGGATCCGCCGGTAGCCGGCCGCGCGGGCGAACTCCACGCAGATCTCGACCAGCCTGGTCCCCAGGTGGTGGCCGCGGGCGGCCGGATCGACCAGCAGGACCCGCAGTTTGGCGGTGGCGATGTCCTCGTCCTTGGCGTCGACGCAGAAGACGCTGCCCACCCGGCGCCCGTCCAGTTCGGCGATCCAGCCGGCCTCGCGCGCCGGATCGTGCTCGGCGGCGAAGTCGGCGACGATCCCGGCCACCATGACCTCGAAGGCGCTGCTCCAGCCGTACTCCGCCGCGTACATCTCCCCGTGCGCGAGGACCACCCAGCCGAAGTCCCCCGGCCGCCCGATCGGCCGGATGACGGCCTGGTGTGCGATCTCCACGTTCACCAGTAAAGCAGGAGCGGTGAACTGAGGACCATTCAGCCCGCTCGCCGCCCGCCGCCCGACCGCGGTGGTCCGCGCCCACGTTGCGGCGAGCCCTTCCAGGTCTGGGCCTGCAGGTACAGCGCGAGCATGGTCGCGATGCAGCCGCCCAGGCTGTGACCGATCACGTTGACCGTTGCCCCGGGCGCGTCCTTGAGGAGGGCGGTGAGCGCCTGCACGAGGTTGGCGCCCGTCGGCGAGGAGTCGTCGGTCATGCCGGCGATCTGGGTGAACGCCGCCATGGCGCCTTTCGAGACGGATACCGGCGATGATCCGCCGACGGTGAACGGCACCACCGTGCCGACGTCGAGGTCCTCGAGCATGTCGATCGCGTGGGCGACCGTCCCGCGGACGACCACGGCGAACTGGTTCGAGCCGGAGGAGTCCTTCGCGATGTAGGCCATGTGAGCTTCAGCTGTGCACGGTCCGGTGCGTGGGCGTGGGCCTGTCCTGAAGGCGACGTCGGAGTTGGCCCGCCACCCCGGGCGGTCCGACTCTGATCCGCCGGGCACCTTCTGGGTAGGGTGGCGCGACAGCACATCGCGAACAGCGAACAGGAACAAGGAGCAGACGTGAGCGAGCCGGCATCCATCGCCCTGCAGCAGGAGATCGCCCGGGAACTCCAGGTCGCCGAGACATTCGAGCCCGAGCGGGAGATAGAACGCCGGGTGGCCTTCCTCGCCGAGCGGCTGACCTCCACCGGTCTGCGCTCCCTCGTACTCGGCATCAGCGGCGGCGTCGACTCCACCACCACCGGCCGGCTGTGCCAGCTCGCTGTCGAGCGGGCCCGGGCCACCGGGCACGAGGCGCGGTTCTACGCGATGCGGCTGCCCTACGGCGTCCAGGCTGACGAGCACGACGCCCAGCTCGCGCTCTCCTTCATCCGGGCCGACCACGTGCTGACCGTGGACATCAAGCCCGCGAGCGACGCCGCGCTCGAGGCCTCGCTGGCCGCCGGCGTGAGTTTCCGCGACGCCCACCACCAGGACTTCGTGCACGGCAACATCAAGGCCCGGCAGCGCATGATCGCCCAGTACGCGGTGGCCGGCGCGGCCGACGGCCTGGTCGTCGGCACCGACCATGCCGCCGAGGCGGTCTCCGGCTTCTTCACCAAGTTCGGCGACGGTGCCGCCGACCTGGTTCCGCTGACCGGCCTGACCAAGCGCCGGGTGCGCGCCGTCGCGGACGTGCTGGGCGCACCCGCCGAGTTGGTGTGGAAGACCCCGACGGCCGATCTGGAGACCCTCGACCCGGGAAAGGCCGACGAGGACTCGCTCGGGGTCACCTACGACGACATCGACGACTTCCTGGAAGGCAAGCCGGTGGACGAGCGGACCTTCGAAACGATCGTCAGCCGCTACCGCCTCACCGACCACAAGCGCAGGCTGCCCGTCGCCCCCTAGAGAGCAGCCGCTCGCTCAGGATCGAGTTTCGCGCGGGCCGACTCTCACACCAGGTCGGGCCAACTCAATCGCTCAAAGACCAACCCGAACGCTCAGTCCCCAAAAATCGTGGTCGGGTATGAGGCGCATGCCCCGGGCCTGCGCGCCCTGGTGACCCGGTGGAGTGCGGTCCGACCGGCGGGGCTCGCCGCGGCCAACCGCAACGCCGTCCGCGGCGACCCCTACGGCGGCTCCGCCGATCGACCAGATCCTCATCTGGTGGCCGGGGCTGTCGTCGAGCCGCCACCGCGCCGCGGTACCCGGACTCTGGCACATCGGTGCCTCGGCTCATCCTGGCCCCGGTCTCTCCGGGGTTCCGGACAGCTGGTCACCCGGCAGCTGCTCGGCCGTGCCGCACAGCTCCGTGGCCTGCTCGCCGCAGGGCGGACGGTCCTGCGGCGATCCCTCGCCCGGGCACGGTTCGACCGGTCGGCGGCAAGGGCCTGGGGCTGCTCGAAGGGCCACCCCCGGAACGGGACGTGCGCACGCTACCGTCCGGTGTAGGTGAACTCGTCGGCCGGGCTGGTGGGAGAGGTGGCCTTGCCGACCGTCACGGTGATGTCCACCGTCTGGTGGTCGTCGAGCAGACCGGGCGCGGTTGCGATGATCTGGCCGGTGGACACGAACTTGACCGAATCGGATGCCTTGTCCTTGAAGTGCACGGTGGCGCCGGCGGCGAAGCCCGAGCCGCTGATGGTGACCGGGGTGCCGACCTTTCCGCTGGTCGGGCCGACCGCGCTGACCACCACAGGTGCGGGACCGCCATAGGCGAACTGCCCCATCGCGACGGCCGGGGAGGTGGCGAGGGTGTTGGTGACGCGGACGTGGACGACGCCGGTTCCGTTGGGGACCTGAGCGGTGATCCTGATGCCGGAAGGGTCGATGTCGCGCTTGGTGCAGGCGAAGTGGCCGAAGTCGACCATGCTGTCCGGACTGAAACCGGTGCCGTGGATGGTCACCGTGTCGCCCGGTGCGCCGAAGGTGGGGGTCACGTAGGTCACCACCGGCCCGGACGGGACGTCAGGCGCGTCCACCAGGTCCAGGTAGGTGGAGTTGGCGTGCTGGTAGGCGACCTGGCCCATGAAGTCCTGGGTGGTCTTGTTGACCAGGGTCTTGGCAAGGCTCGTGTATCCCGTGTTCATCAGGCAGAGGGTGCCGGGCTGGACGTAGACGTTGCCCTTGGTGCGCTGGGAGATCGCCTCGATGAGCAGCTTCACCTCATCGGTCGCCTGCGGTCCCGGGCTCGGGTACCAGCCGGCGGTGGTGTCGAGATCGGCCCACGCGTGCGGCACCAGGTCGTAGGCGTTGTTCTGGCGCTCGTCGATGACCCACGGCAAGGAGTCGAAGTAGTCGACGAAGCTCTGCACGCCGGCGGTGGGAGCGGCATAGGTGATCACCGCGAACTTCGGCTGTTTCGGCCAGGTCTGTGCCTGCAGGTACGGAGCGAGCATGGTGGCGATGCAACCGCCCAGGCTGTGACCGGTCAGATAGACGGTCGGCTGCGGCGAGGAGGGCGCCGACTTGAGCAGGGCGGCGAGCGCCTGAGCGAGCGTGACGTTCGGGGAGGGTGAGGCGATCGAGCGGGCGTTGACAACCCGTTTGAACGCATCCATCGCCCCCTTGGAAACGGCGATGGGCTTCGGCGATCCGCTTTCGGGGAACGGGACGACTGTGCCGACGTCGAGGTCCTCGAGGACGTCGGTCAGATCAGCGTCCGTTCCGCGAGCGACCACGGCGAACTCGTTCGAGCCGTTGGTGCTCCGTGCGATGTAGGCCATATTGGCGTTGGCCTCGCTCAGGGCGAGCCACACCAGCTGCCACTCGCCCTGCGTCGCAAGGCTGGGATCGCTCAGTTGCGCGTCGATGCCGGTGATGATTCGTTCGGTATGTTGCTTCGGGGTTTCCCCGGACGGACGCGGGGTGGCCCCGGTGGATGCAAGGGCAGCCAGGGTCATGGTCACCTGGGCGATTGTCGGATCGGGTGCCATCGTCGTTCCTGCTCCTCGGATGTTTTGCCGGTGCGTAGGCGGGACGGCCTTTCGGCAGCATCAGGGCAGATCTGTGCCGAACCGACCGTCAGAGTGGATCGCACACAATCAGACCTCCCCTCTGCGTTGTTCGATGCTTTTCCTGCCTGCAGGTTGACCAGGTTCACCTTGTTGGCCGTCCGTCATACGTGTGTGCGGTTCACCGAGCCAGGTGCGCAGCGCGCTCGCCAGAGCTGCGATGTCCGCGGGCAGCCTGGGGGCGGCGGCCCAGGCGACGATGCCGTCGGGGCGGATGAGCGCGGCCGGCAGATCGCCGCGGTCGGCAGGGGCGGCCGCCACGGTCGACAGGCGGTCCCGCCATCCGGCCGCATCCTCGAAGCGTGGGCACAGGTCTCCCCAGTGATCACAGAGCGTCGCAACTCCATGATCACCGGGACCTTTGTCCGTACTGTTGCCGACGTCCCCGACCGCGCCTATCCGCGCGACCTCTGATGCCGTGCCTCTATGAGAGAAGACCGCGTTTTCCGCGTGCGACGAGCGGGCGGCCGCCGTCTTCCGGTAGGACGACGATGAATCGCCGAGGGCCGTCATCGATGCGGGTCAAGCCGATCGTCGCAGCGGCATCGAGAGCATCGGCGACGGCCCCCGCCCCGTCGGTCAGCTCGTCGAGGCGCGGCGCGACCGCGTTCGCGGGCCCGATTCGCCGACCCGGACGCGCGGCGGGAAGAACGGCGGTGGCGCTGCCCGGAACCGGGCCGACATCGACCACGAAACGCCTGAGCTTCACAGGGCCGCTGTCCGGGGCGGCGTCGTCGGGAGACGGTGCGGCAAGGAGTTCAACGGGGCTCTTCGGCTGGATCGTCCTGGCGGGTGCGGAGAGTGCTGCGCTGCTGAGCGGCTGCTGCCTCTCGTATCTGGCCGGCAAATTCCTGGCTCCGGTGCCGGGTGCCGCCCACCCGACCGTACGGGACCGCATTGACCATCCCGGGCGCCTGCGTGGCCGGTTGGCGGCCGGGGCTGCTCGGTTCCGTACCCTGGTGACCGCCGACCAGTCCGGAATCGCCCCTGGGCGGAACCTGGCCGGTCACGGGAGGAGCGAAGGCCGGGCGTGGACCGGCGGCCGGTGCTTGCCGTGGCGAGGTGCCGGTGTGCTCGGCTCCTGCCGTGGGCTGGTCCGGCGCGAGCAGGCCCGAGGCCCGGCTCGTCTTCGCGTCGCTCCTGGCCAAGAACCCTGCCGCGCCGGCGAGGGCTTCGCTCCCGCCGGTGCCGATGCCGGCGTGGTCGAGCCCGGGGCGCGGTCCGTCGCCTACGGCGAGACCCGCGTGTTGGGGGGTGCCTGCGGTCACGTCGCCCACCCCACCCGCGAGTTGGAGCGAGCGGAGCGTGGACGGCGAGTTCTGCCCGGTCAGGATGCCGTGCAGCTGCCGGGTGTGCGCGTCCTCGCTCTCGGTGAGGTTGCGGGCCACCTGGTTCATCCCGTCGGCGGTGCCCCGGAACGAGCCGAGCAGCCGCTTGAGCACCTCCTCACCGACGATGGTGGCGATCTGTTCGGCGGCGGCGACGACCAGTCTGCCGAACGCGTCTTGGGGCTGGCCCACGTCCAGGCCGTCGACGATCCGCCGGAACGAGCTGCCCTGGGAGTCGATGTCGTCGGCGTGGCCCCGAAGTTCGAGAGCGCAGGAGGCCAACTGGTCCAAGTCCACCCCGAAACCGGGGCTGTTCGACGACCCCGCCCCTTGGCCGGTCACCTCCTTGACCACGGTCTCCACCAGATCGGCCACCGGTTGGGCCAGCGCATGGCCGAGGGCGGACACCGCCTCCTCCAGGATGCTGGAGACGATCTGCCTGCCGGCCGCGACGACGGCCGCGCTGCTCCACGGGCCAGTCGCCGACGCGGCTGCCATCTCGCCCTGAGTCGCCACCAGTTGGGTCACCGTGGCGCCCTTGCAGCCCTCGATGACCAGTGCCGCCGCGTTGAGCGCGGCCGCAGTGGCCCCGCAGGCCTCGACCACCATGCCGGAGTACTTGGAGACGGTTCCCCAGAATTCGGCCAGCTTGTCTGCGGAGGCGCCGTGGTACACCTCCTTCAGCACGGTGAGTGCCTTGTCGGCGTTCATCTGGACGGAGTCGAGCGTCGAGGCCAGCCTTCTGAGCTCGTCCGCGAGCCTGTTCACCTCGTCCTCGTTCGCTTGGGGCCAGTCCAGCCCGAGGAGATTGAGTACGGTGCCGAGTTCCGGCGGTAGTTCGAGTGCCATGCTTCCCCCGAAGTCGGTGTGCGGTCGAGCGCGGACGGAACACTTCCGGCCGGACTGATGCTGCTGTTCACGCTGCTCGGAGAACAGGACACGGGACCGGCCATCTATGACCGGTCGTCACCGTAGGCGCGTCGCGGGCCGTACTCGCGGGGGTGGAGAGGGCGCCGAAGTGTCGGGTCAGCTCGGCACGCTGTCGCGCCGACCGCTCAGTCGGTCGGGTTGACGTAGGAACGGGCAGCGGCGCGGCGGCAGGGGCGGCGGCGATGGGGCGGCCCGCCGCGACTTCGGCCTGGCGCAGTGGAACCTGGTAACGGTCGACGGCCGACATCGCCCGCCCGCCCCGTCTGGGCGCCCCGCCCGGTGCCGGCCGAAGTCCCCAGCCGGCCAGCACCGGCCGACGGGGGACCTGGGCGGCGCCGGCCCGGACTTGCTACTGGAGCGAGACATGATCCAGCTGTGCTGGAGTGGCCATGCCGGCCTCCCGGAGGCATGGGGCTGGACCGAGCGTGGCGTGTACGGCCTGGTCGGCCGGGCCACCCCTGGTCGCCGGCCGGCCCGGTCCTGGCGTGGGAGAGGGCCTACGGGGCCGTGTAGAAGTACTCCGGACAGTAGGTCTTCCCGCTGTTGTCGGGCAGTGGGATGGACACCAGGTCACGGGCGCTGCTGCGCATGCTGCCCATGGACCCGATCGCCTGGCCGACCAGCGGCATGGGGTTGTCGGTCTGCCAGGCCTGTTCGAGTGCGCGGAGCATGCTGCTGTAGTGCCCGTTGAAGGTCTGGAGTTTGGATGCCGTGTCGGGGGTGGGCTTGTTCGCGGGGTCGTTGGCCCAGCCGCCGTCCGGCACGCGTGCGGCCCGGTGGGAGTCGGGCATGGGGATCGGGTCTCCCTGGAAGTCCCATTTGGGGTGGGCGGAGTCAGAGATCTTGATCAGCTTCCGGCCGTGGTAGATCTCGCGGAAGCGGTAGTAGTGGGCGAGTTCTCCCGGCTTGCCGGGGAAGGGGTTCTCGGGGGAGGCGTCGGTGCCCTCGCCCTGGGCCTTGATGATCTCGATCGCGTTCAGGACGTCGGTGATCGTGTTCATCGGGACGATGTCGTTGCCGGCCCCGTGCTGTCCTGACAGCGGGAAGTCGACCTGTCGCCGGCCGGTGAGCAGGTGGGCGTAGTTCGGGAAGACCTCCGCGATCCGGCTGTAGAAGGCGCCGATCGAGGTGTAGGTCTCGGCGAGTGCGATCGGGTTGTCGGGCTTCTCGATCTCGGAGAACAGGTAGGCCGAGTCCTTGCTCAGTCCGCTGAGGTAGACCTCCAGTTCGGGCCGGACGCCGCCGGGTAGCGGGCCGGGGTATTTCGGGACGGTGCTCTGGCCGGTGAGCCGTGGCGTCCCGCCGATGCTGGTGAGCATGTTGCATACCAGGCCGAAGTGGGACATCTCATCGAAGATGATCTCGCGGATCGCGTTGGCCACGTCGCTCTGCTGGTCCTTGATCGACCAGAGGGCACTGGCGTACGGCGGGATGGTCGCCAGCTCCAGCATGATCGCCCGCTGTAGTGCGTCCTTGAGCCACTGCTCGTCGCAGTCCGCCACGGCCACCCGCATGAGCTCGACGATCGCGTTGCTTCGGTAGTCCAGAACCGCTGTGGTCACGATATGCACCTTTCATCCGGCTTGTGCCGGAAGGTACTCGGGCGGTTTTCGTCCGTATGCATGCGAGCCGGGCGTGGTGAGGGAGTCCATCCGGACGAGTGAACGCCGACGCCCCGTGGCGGCGCGAACGCCGAGTGGGGTGGCGGGGGTTGGTTCCACGTTTCAGGACAGCGGCCTGACCCGGTTGGAACCGATCACCTGGGGAACCGCGGGTAGCGCTGCTCCCACCCCATGGGCGCTGCACCGCGGCCACAGTGCTGCGGCGCGCTCCGGGCGGCAGCCGTACTGGTGCAGCGCGGCCACGACCTGGTGGTCGACCTCGGGCGGCATCGCCATCACGGGATGCGGGCGGCCGGCATGCGGGCGGGGTGCCGGCCGGGCGTCCTGGCGTCAGGAGCCGGAGGGCCTGCGGCAGCCGGGCGCTGTTGCCGTCCGGCGTGGGCCGTGCGGAGGTCAGGGCTTCTCGGTGGGCCTTGTCCATCTGGTGGTCACCTGGGGCTCCCGGCGGGGTGCGGGCCAGGCCCGCAGGCGGATGTTCTCGGAGGCGAAGCCCTCGGGGTCCGCGGCGGCGGCCGCCAGGCCGCTGCGGGATGTTCGGACACGGATCCAGCCAGGCGGGACGTCGAACCGGGCGGCGTCAGGGAGGTAGTCGCCGCACCCGAGGACGGCCAGGCACCCGGAGGGGACGTGCAGGCTGGCTTCCACCACGTGGTCGAAGTCGGTGCGGCCGCTCTCCGGCTCGCCGTCCAGGACGTCCACGGCGACGAAGACGTCCATGCTCCGGTCGGCCTCGGGACGGAGTGCGCGCGGCTATGCCTTCTCCGGCGCGTCGTCACCGAGCCTGTGGCCCTGGGCGCGGAGCCAGCGCCGGATTGCCTCCGTGTGCCGGACGGCGGTTGCGTGCAGGGCCGGACCGGTCCTCGCGGCGGCGGCCTCGCGGCCGATCCGGGCGGCGTCCTGCTCGGCGGCCTCGACGACGGCGCTGGCGACCCAGTCGTCGACGACCCCTCCGTTTCTCCACCGGGCGAGCCGGTCGCGCGCGGCCCGGTGGGCGGCCTGGGCTTCGGCCGCCTTCGTCTGTTGAGCGGCCCGCTCCCAGTACCGCGTGCGGTTGGTGAGGTACGCGTCGATGGCGCTCCGGGCCATGGCCTCGTCCCGTTCGGGGTCGTGCTGAGGGCTCGTCATGCGGAAAGAATAAGAGGGTGGCCGACGGGTCGGCCCGCTGTCCGGTCCGGATACCCCCTGGCGCTCAGCGGCCGTGCGCCGGCTCCTTCTCGTTCGCGGATGACCCGATAGAGGCTCAGGCCGGCGCCGTTCGGAGACACTCCTCGCACTCTGGGCCGGCGCCTGCCCAACCCGCCACCGCGACACACCGATCACCGCACCTGCCTGACCAAGCCCTACCAGGTGCACGTTCACATCCACGCGAGGTCAGGGTGACCGTCGTCCAGGGGAGGCGTGGACTCCGACGATCCGGACCCTGGTCCTCCACCAGGGCACGTTCACCGCAAGCTGGTGGCCGGTTCGCTGGACGGTCTGCTCCTGGACGTGACCGGCTGGAGCGAATGCCGAGCGCTGCCAACAGGTCCGGCTGCGCCGTCGTGCGGCCGCGCCAGCCGACCGGTAGCGAAGCGTTAGCGCCGTCGACGAGCCTAAGAGCACGCCGTACGGAACGGCGGACGACAAGGAGGCGCGATGTTCCGCAAGAGGAGTACCGGCGGTTCCGGGGTGACAGGCGTGCGTGCGATCGGTGGTGCCACCGTGCTGACGGCCGTCGGCGCGCTCGTGCTCGCCGTCGCCCCGGCGGCCGTGGCCGCCGACGGGCAGGACGCGGCTGCGGGGCCGGCCCTGATGCGGTCGGCGCGTAGCACCAGCGTGTCGCTCTACAACGGCACCACGGGCATGATCTACCGGAACTACAGCTCGCTGTCGCACGGCGTCTGGGACGACGCCACCCCTCCGGAGTCCATCGAGAAGGCCACCACGGCGTCCTGGGGTTCGCACTCCTCCGGCTTCATGACGGGGACCGAGGGTGAGGCGCGCTACAAGCTGGCGACGGATGAGGTGGTGATCCACTGGGACAACCCGTTCTCCGGCAGCAACAAGTACAGCTGCTCCGTCCCCGAGAGCTACACCTGTTCCTGGACCGGCGGCGGGGGTAACAACGCCTCGGTCGCCTTCACCCTGGGCGGCGGCCCGGCGAGCCTCGCCGCCGGCCCCGCCGAGCAGGCCCCCACGGCACTGGCCGCGGCCAGGAGCACCCATGTCATCCTTCAGAACCGTACGACGTCCACGATGGACCGCACGTCCTCCTCGCTGCAGCACGGCACCTGGAGCGAGAACATGCTGCCGCCGGACAAGGTGTACCCGTTCGCCAACGGAGCCTGGCAGTCGGAGTCCAACGGCTTCATGACCGGAACCGAGGGCAGGGCCGTCTACAACATGTTCGGCGTGGGGAACGTCGAGATCTGGTGGGACAACCCGTACTCCGGCAGCAACAAGTACAGCTGCGATGTTCCCGAGGGCTACACGTGCAGCCGTGACGGCGGCGGCGGCGACAACGCCTACGCCACCCTAACCGTGCAGAAGGGCTGATCCGATGGCGCGCACCCTCCGAATCCTCCCGGGCGTCAAGGCCCTGGCCGCGGCCGCCGTCGCCGCACTGACCCTGGTGCCGCTGGGGACGGCCGAGGCGGGCGCCTCTCCGATGCCGGCCACCGCCCGTGCCCAGACCGCGGCCGCACTGGCGGCGATCACCGACGGCCAGCACTACGTCCTCGCTCCGCAACAGGCGCCCGACCAATGGCTGGGCGAGAACAACTGGGACAGCATCGTCGCCCAGCCCAGCAGGCTCTGGTACGGGAACCAGTACCACCACGCCCTGTGGACCGCCCGCGACGCCGGCAACGGCGCCGTCGAGCTCCAGAACTACGACTTCGGCGGCAGCCTCCAGGACAGCGGGGCCGTGGAGGCGAACTGGGGCCAGGGCGGCACCTGGGACTGGATCGCCGTCGGCGGCCCCGGCGGCACCGTCGCGCTGAGGAACCGCGTCACCAACCGCTTCCTCGCGCTGAACGCCCAGAACGTCGCCGTGATGGCGACGGGCGCCTTCTACTGGTACCTCGTCAACGCCCACGTGTAGCGACCCCTGCGCACCCCGCCGCACCGCCCCGTCACACCCCCGATCGCCCTGTGCGATCGGGGGCGTGCGTATGGATACCGTTTCATCCGGGTAGCTCCCCACCGCTCAGCAGACGAACAGTGGGGAGGGCGTCTTGCTCGAATTCCGGCTGCTCGGACCGGTGGAGCTGCACCGCGACGGGGCGGGTGTCCACCTCGGGCCGCCCAAGCGCCGTACCGTGCTGGCGATGCTGCTCCTCGCCGACCACGCCCTCGTCACCACCGACCGTCTCGCCGAGGCCCTCTGGCACGAGCAGCCGCCCAAACACGCGAAGACCACCATCCAGGGCCACATCTCCCACCTGCGCCGCCTGCTGCACCCGACCGGTGACGCCACGATAGTGACGGCCGGTGACGGCTACCTGCTCCGCACGCCCGCCGACCGGATCGACGCCCGCCGGTTCCAGGCCGCCGTCCTTGAAACGCGGCTCGGCCACAGCACACCCGCCTCCACCGTCCCCGCGCTGCGCCAGGCCCTCGCGCTCTGGCACGGCCCCGCCCTCGCCGGGCTCTGCACCACGCCCCTGATCGCCTCTCTCGCGGCCGAGTTGGAGGAGGCGCGGCTGAACGCCGTGGAGGTACTCGGCCAAGCCCTGACCACCGAACACCTCGCCGAGGAGGCCGTCTTCCTGCTGCGCGGACCGGCCAACCGGAACCCGCTGCGGGAATCACTGGTCGCACCGCTGCTCGACGCCCTGCTCGCCACCGACCGACAGGCCGAAGCCATCGAGCTGTACCACCGCACGGCCCGCCTGCTGGCCGACGAACTGGGCGTCAACCCCGGCCCCGCGATGGCCCGGGCCTACGCCCGAATACTCGCCGCACCCGATGCCGCACCGCACACCGCAGCTCCGGTCGAGAGCCCCGGCCCCGCCACCGACGTGCTGCGGCCGCTCCTGCTGCCCCGCAGCCCGGCCGGATTCACCGGCCGGGAACGCGAACTCGCCGTCCTGGACGACGCCGTCAAGCCGACCAGGGACGCCCCCCTCTGCCTGGTCACCGGACCGGCCGGCGTCGGCAAGAGCGCCCTCGTGGCCCACTGGGCGCAGCACGCCGCCACGGCCTTCCCCGACGGCGTCCTCTTCGCCCGGCTCGGCGGCTTCGCCGGCACCGTGCCCGCCGCCGACCCCGCTTCCGTCCTGCGGGACTTCCTCGTCGCCCTCGGCACGCGACCCGACGACGTCCCGCAGAACACCGCCACCGCCGAGAGCCTCTACCGCGCGCTGCTCCGGTACCGCCGCGTCCTGGTCCTCCTCGACGACGCCCTGAGCTACGACCAGGTGCGGCCGCTGCTGCCCGGCGCCACCGGCTGCGCCACCGTCGTCACCAGCCGCAACCGGCTGGAGAGCCTGGTCGCCGCCGACTGCGCACGCCCGTTGCTGCTGGACCGGCTGGGACCGCGGCAGGGCGCCGCGCTGCTCACCGGCGTGCTCGGGTCGGACCGGGTGGACGCCGAGCCTGGGGCCGTCGGCTGTCTGGTCCGGCTGTGCGACGGCCTGCCGCTGGCGCTGCGGCTGACCGGGGCCCGGCTCGCGATGCGGCCGGAGCGGTCGCTGCGCGAGGCGGCCGAGGAACTGTACGACGAGCGGCAGCGGATCGCGCTCCTCGCCGTCGACGACGTCGACCTCGCCTCGGTCCTGCGGGCCAGCGTGGCACATCTACCGCCCGCCGCGGCCGACCTGCTGGGCCTGCTGGCACACCACTTCGGCCCCGACACCGACCTCGGCGCGGTGGCCGCGCTGACGGCTGCCACCCCGGCCGACGCGAGGGCGGCGCTGGAACGGCTCCTCGCCGCCAACCTGCTGGAGGAGCGGGCGCACGGCCGGTACGCCCTGCACGACCTCGTCCGGCTGTTCGCCCGCACGCTCGGCCCCGTTCCCGGCCCCGAGCGCGTCCTGCCGCTCCTCGACCACTACCTGTGCGGTGCCCTGGCCGCGTCCGCCGTGGCCGTCGCGGGCAGCCAGCCCTGCTGCCGACTCCCCGAGAACGCCCACCCGCCGGCGGTGACGCCCGTCTTCACGGACCGCGCCGAGGCGATGGCCTGGTACGCGCGGGAGCGGCAGAGCCTCGTCGCGGCGGTGGCGACGGCCACCTCCGCGGGCCATCACCACCGGGCCTGGCGCCTCGCCGTCCTGCTGTGGCCCCTCGTCGTACAGCAGCCGGAAGCGGAGTGGGAGGCCCCGCTGGGCCACGCCCTCGCCTCCGCGGCCGAACTCGCCGACGCCGACGCCGAGTCGAGGGTCAGGACTCTGCTCGGCTGGGTCCTCGGGGAGAAGGGCAGGCTCGAGGAGGCGGCCCGTCACCTCGAACTCGCCCCGGACCTCGCCCGGCGGGCGGGCGACAGTGAGGGCGAGGCCATCGCGACCGCCAACCTGGCGCAGGTCCACGAGCGACTCGGCCGGGTCGCGAGGGCCAGCCAGGGCTACGAGCGGGCCGCACTGCTCGCCCGCGACGCCGGCAGCCCGCAGACGGAGATGCTCACGACCTACTACCTGGCCCGGCATCACCTGCTGAACGGCCGGCCCTCGCAGGCGCTCGCGCTCGCCCGGCACGGGCTCGGCCTCGCTCCGGAGGAGCAGGTCCCCGCCCGCCGCGCGATGCTCACCGATCTCTGCGGGCAGGCCCTGGTGGCACTGAGCCGCCACGGCGAGGCATGGGAGCACTTCCACCGCGCCGGGCGGCTCGCCGAGCAGGACGGATTCGCCGCCGACGCGGCCGAGTACTACGCCCGCGCCGCCGAGACGAGAACCCCCGGACGTGCCTGACCCCGTGTGAAGTCGCGCTTCGAGGACGCGAACCGGGCGGCCGGGTGCTCAGCGGCCGCCGGAGCTGGTGGCCGGTGGCCGGCCGGGGTGGTGGTCACGGCGCTGTTCGCGCTGGCGTTCTGACACGGACGTCCGGGCGGTCGGTGACCGGACGCGGCGAGGGGGTGTCGGTCAGTTGGATGACGGTCGCGCGGGGCTTTTTGCGGCCGTTCGAGGCGGTCCCGTCGAGCAGGGCGAGGCCGAGCGGTGTGATCCGGTGCGTCACCGTACCGCCCTCGCGCACCTTTGTGGTCAGGCCCGCGTCGGCGAGGATGCTGGCGTGCTGGCTAGCTGTGGCCTGGCCGATGGCGAGGCGGGTCGCCAGCGCCTTGGTGGAGCAGGGGCCGTGGGCGGCGATCGCGCCGAGGGCGGCGGCGCGGGTACGGCCGAGGAGGGCGATCAGGGACGGGGTCGTCCCGGTGTCGTCGTCGGCGAGCAGCGGCGTGGCGACCTCTGCCGGGAAGATGAGCGCGGGCCGGCCGTCCGGTGTGTCGTGGCCCGCGAAGCAGACGGCCCCGAAGCCCAGTACGGCGGGTTGCAGCAGCAGACCGCGGCCGCCCAGACGGTGCTCGCACACGCCGTCACCGCATTGGGGGACGGTCAGCACGGGCGGTTCCCAGCGGACCCCGGGGACGAGCGAGGCCAGGACGCCGCCGATGCCGTAGGCCCGGCGGACCTCGTCACGCCGCCGCAGGTCGGCCTGCACCAGGGAGGCGATCTGCCCCCAGTACGGGGTGATCGCTGCGGCCTGGTACTCCGCCGTCAACTCGCCCAACAGGACCCGGGAACGGCGATCGCGCCCGGCGAGGCCGCGGGCGAGCGGCCCGAGCCTTCGGGCCCGGCCCAGGTCGTGCAGGTAACCGGTCGCGCGGGCGTCCAGCGACTGGGCGGTCTCGGCCGCGGTGTCCCGCCGATCCGGCAGCACGGCCAGGAACTCCGGCAGCGCGTGCGGACCGAACAGGTCGAGGAGCATGACGGTGCGCGTGTCGCGACGCGCGCGGATGCCGTGGCGCCAGCCGTCGAGCCAGGCGGAGTGCCGGCCGGTCATCAGGGCCCACAGGCTGAAAGAGAGTTCCGACGACATGTCGGCCCCGGTGGCCACTCTGGTCCGTGCCAGGTCCGCTTCGGTGAAAAAGATCCGCAGCACGCCTCCGATCCTCGCCCGTGGCCGCGGCCGGCTCAAGGGATTCGGCGGAAACCGAATCCCTTTCCCACCCGGCGTCGCGCGGCGATCGTCGAAGGCGTCGGACCGGCCCGCGCACCGATTCCCCTCATCGGGTTTCGGGCGGCGGGACGCCGCGTCATCGAGCACCCAGGGGCAGGAAGCCCCGGCGCCACCGCGATCCGTCGCGATGTCCGCTGCCCGTCCTGCCCGATTGGAGCGGGCCCGGCTGGCCGCCCGACCCAGCGTCGGAAGGCGGTCAAGGGCACGCGGGGCGACCCGCATCTGGTTCACTGGATTCGCCGCGAGCACCCCCACCTGACCTGGAAGCAGATCCGGCACCGCTTCTACGGAGCGGACCGCGTCGCCGAGGGCGGGACCGTTCTCTACAACCCGGACGCGTCTATCGTGGAATGAGACACCAGCGGCGGCGTTGAGGCGATACGCACATGACGGAATCTGAGATCGACTACAGAGCGGTGTTCCAGGCCCTTCCCGGGGCGATGGCGCTGCTGACCCCGCAACTGGTCTACGCAGACGTCAACGAAGAGTTCCTGCGCACGTTGGGCCGCACCCGCGGGCAAGTCATCGGCCGCTACCTGCCCGACGATTTCGCCCACAGCCAGAACGACCCCGGTGCGGCCGTGGTGCGCAACATCCAAGCGTCGATGCACCAGGTGCTCGGAAGCGGTGAGCCCGACATCATCGAGTTGCAGCGCTACGACATTGAGGACCCCGACCGGCCCGGGGTGCGAGGCGAACGCTACTGGAGCATGATCAACATTCCCGTCTTCGACTCGGACGGGCGGGTGGTGCTGCTGATCCACCGGGTGGAGGAGGTCACCGAACTCATCCGCGCCCGCGAAGTCGCGCTGAGCTTGCAAGAGGCGATGCTGCCCGCTCCCCGCCCGGTCGGACGCCACCCGGCAGCCGTACGCTACCGGCCCGCCGTCGACACGCTGAACGTGTGCGGTGACTGGTACGACCTGGTCGACCTGCCCGGCGACCGCATCGCGGCCGCCGTCGGCGACGTTGTAGGGCACGGCTTGTCTGCAGCCCAGGTCATGGGGCAGCTGCGCAGCGCGCTCAGCACTGCCTGCCGCGTTGCCGACGGCCCCGCCCAGACCCTGGAAGTCCTCGGCTTGTACGCCCGCTCCGTCGACGGCGCCGAGAACACCACAGTGGCCAACACGTTCATCGACTGGGACACCCACACCATCACCTACAGCAGCGCCGGCCATCTCCCGCCGGCCCTCCTGCAGGTCGACGGCACCGTCGAGTTCCTGGACCAGGCCACCGACCCCCCACTCGGCGCCAGCCCCGAACAAGTACCCCCGCCCCAGGCCGCAGTGCACTTCACCGACGGTGCCGTGCTCGTGCTGTACACCGACGGCCTGATCGAACGCCGCTGCGAAGACATCGACACCGGCCTCGCCCGGCTCGCTGACTCGCTGACTCGCCACCAGGTAACCGACCCCGAAACCCTCGCCGACGCCCTGCTCTCCGACTTGCTTCCGCCCGATGGCGTCACCGACGACACCGCCCTGGTCATCGTGCGCCTGTGATCTCGGCGGATCTCCTCGTCGGAGGGAGCGGCCTCGTGTCGGGGCGGGACCTGTCACCCTCGGTCCCGCCCGTGTGCCTCAGAGTGTGGAAACCCAGCCGGTGACACCGGAGAGCAGGCAGCCGCCGGCCGCCAGCAGGCCGTGCTGCCCCACCGGGCGAACCGCACCACCCTGCTGTTCTCGGCAGCAAGCCGGCCCGGATCCTGCCCCCCGGCCGGCGTGATGCGGAAGGACGACGTCCTCGACCGGGAGTTCAGCGATGCCCTTGGGGCCATACGGCGAGTGGCTCATTGGGTCTGCTCGTGTCCGGTGAGCATGTTGACCAGGCTGTGGGGTGTGTTGTCGCCGAAGAGGAGCTCGTGGAGGTGGGCGCCTTCGGTGGCGGCCGCGGCGCTGCGGGGGAACAGGGCCTGCTCGTATTCGGTGAGAGCGGCCTCGCAGTCATCGGGGTGCGCGGCGATGGCTTTGCCGAGTTCGGCGCCGTCGCACATGGCCAGGTTGGCGCCTTCGCCGTTCGGGGCAGAGAGGTGGGCGGCGTCGCCGAGCAGGGTCACCCCCTGCACGCGATCCCACTGGTGCCCGATCGGCAGGGTGTTGAGGGGGCGCAGGACCGGCGCGGTGTCACTGTCGGTGATCAGTGCGGTGAGCTCCGGTGCCCAGTCGTCGAACTCGCGTGCGATCCGCGCGACTGCCGCGGCGGAATCGGTGAAATCGATACCGCGAGCCATTCCTGCGGCTTGGAGAATGCCATGTAGGTGTGGAGGGTCCCGCTGCTCTCCCGGTGAGCCTGGATCCCCTTGTCCGGCGCGAGCGCGAAGAGCGACCCGCCACCGACCGCTTTCGCGCTGGCAGGGTGCCGGGTGTCGCCGTCGAACAGGTGGGTCTCGATGAACGACCTGCCGACGTACTCGGGTGCCGCATCGGAAAGCAGCGGCCGGACGCGTGACCACGCGCCGTCCGCGCCGACCAGCAGGCTCGTGGTGAGGGTGGTGCCGTCGGCGAAGGCCACCTCGTGGCGCCCCTCTCCGAGGGCACGGACGCCGCTGACCTTGTGCCCCCACCGGACGGCGCCGACCGGGAGCGAGTCGAGCAGGATCCGTCGCAGTTCCCCGCGCTGCACCTCGGGGGACGACGGCGGGCCCTACTACCGCGGCGACCACGACGACCCCGATGCCTATGGCGAGGACGGATACGACGCCGATCATGCCGATCGCGCCGGCCCGGAACCCGACCCTCATGGCACCTTTGCGGCCCTGGTACGGGTGCGTCAGTCGAGGGTCAGGCCGAGGACGGCTTCGGGGAGAGCGAGGCAGGCCACGCCCCACCGGCGCGTCCGCAGTGGCTGGAGTGGGCCAGATCGGGTGGTCATCAGACAGTATTGAACGCGTTCAAATGGTGAGATAATGTCAGCAGCAGTTCAGACCTGCCATCAGTGGTGGGAGGTCGGCCATTCAAGGGGGGTGGACGACGGAGGGGATGCGGCAGCGTCCAGCGCTGACGGACTGCAAAGCGGCACCAAGACGGGCGCTTCCCTGGTCTGCCACATGGAGTTCTTTGAGTGCCCCCTTCTTGTGGGTGGCGGGGCTGGTTGGCTCACGCGGCTCTGTGCGGAGCGGCGCTGACGGCCCCCGGGGAGCCTTTCCGCGGCTCTGCACCTTCGCTCTTGATGGCAGGTGAGTTCGGCCGCAACCCGGTGGTCCGCGCGATGGTGCCGCCACCCGCGGAGGTTGATCGTTGCCAGTGGCAGGGGCCGTACGAAGAGCGTTTCGTGCCCTGGTTCGATCATTTCGTCGAGGATGTTTTGCAGGGGGGAAAGGACGCCTGGACCCTGCACGGCAGCGGCTTCACCGGCTACGCCCTGCGCCGAGACGGTGTCCTGGTCACGGTGTGCGCCGATTCCGAGCGCGCCCGCGACGACCTGCCTGCCGTCGCCCGCGCCCTCCACCCACTCGACGACCACCAGCTGTGGACCCATCTCTCCCTGGGCTGGGCCCCAACCTGGCTGGCCATGTGATCAGCCTTCGACGGCCGCAGCGAGCTGGCCGGCAACGCCGCGAAGACCGGCTGCCGACGGCACGTGACGGTCATGGTCGAGCGCGTCACCGACCGGTGCGTGCGGATCAGCGCGTCCGCGACGGCTCCCGCATCCGCATCCTGCCCTGCCTGATCGACGCGGGCCCTGAAGCCGAGTCGGGCCGCGGCCTGGCCGTGGTCCACGAGCTCACCCGGCGGGCACTGGAGCGCCAGCTTGGAGACGTTCGGCAAGACCGACCACGCGGATCTGCGCACCCGCTCTCCCGGCCCGGCGCAGCCCCCAGCGCCGGGGCGCGCCCTCTACTCCTCTGGGCGTCAGAGGGGCCATCAGCTTCAGCTGAAGACTCGTCAGGTCGATCACTGTCTTCCGCTCACCTCGGTTCGCCGCCGGACCGCTCCACGCGGAGCATGGAGAAGATCACCTGATCGTGCCATTGCCCGCCGCGCCACTGCGCGGAGCGCAGTACGCCCTCCCTCACGAAGCCCGCCTTCTCCAACGCACGCCGCTCGCCGCCGACGCCGGGATCGCCACGGACGACCGCGGCCTCATCCAGGTCGACGCCACGCTGTGGTCGGTGTCCCACCCGGACATCCACGCCATCGGCGACGCCGCCGCCGTCACCAGCGCCGCGCAGCCGCCTGCCACCGCTGCTGGAACGAGATCACCGCGGCAGCGACCACATGACCAACCTCAAAGATCACGAACTACAGCTGCCGTGTCAGTCCGTCCTGAGGGCGTTTCAGAAAAATCTCATCCAGAGGCAACCGGGCGAGCCGTTCCGGTGTCTTCACCCCTGAGAACGCACAGCCCGGGCAGAGGTCGCCTGTCGGCTGTCCTGACGATCCGGGGGGATCATGCGCTCGCGCTTTGTGTTGACGGTTTCTTTATCCGCGCTGCTGGCCGGGCTCGGCCTGACGGCCTGCAGTTCCAGTTCCACGGCGAGCCCGCCGAAGGCCGGTGGGGTCGCGCCGGTGTCGGCCGTACCGGTCGCGGGTCAGTCCGCAGCTCCGGCCTCCGCCTCGGTTGCCGCCGGGATCACGGCGTCGACGGGCTCCGGCAGCTCGCAGACCGCCAAGTGCGGCACGCGGAACCTGAGGTGGACACTCACCCGCCTCACCGACGCGGGCGCCAGCGAGAAGGACCCGGCGAACGCCGAACTCGTCGCTGTCAACTCCGGCTCCCACAGCTGCTCCTTGGCCGGTTACCCGAAGCTCGAGTTCCACATGGGTAAGGGGCCGGAGGCCGTCGGGGTCGGGAAGGGTAGCCCTGCTCCGGTGACGCTGGGTGCGGGCAAGAAGGCGGTGATCGCCCTGCACTACTCCGAGTTGAACGGCAAGGGGCCGGACAGTGACAACTGCGGCCCCATGGTCACTGCCGGTAGCGCGGATGTGGCCGCGCCGGGTGACAGCACCGGAGTCCGGGTGCCGGTGGTGGATCAGAGCGGCAAGCCGGCGGAGGTCACCATCTGCGGTGACGAGGTCCGGATGAGCCCGCCCGTCGCCCGCTAGGAACCGTCCGGGAGCCACTCGGCCGGCGTCGGCAGCGGCGCTGGCCGAGTGGCCGCCGTTCACATTCCTGGTGAGCGACGAGCCGTCCCCCTGGGGGTTCGGCTCGCTGGGCAGGGTATGAACAAGCGCAGCTCTGGGCCGATCGCGGCTACACCGGCGGCCTCATCGTGTACTGCTCACCATCCGGGTGAGCGACGCAGAGGCTGCGATCGCCAGCTGTGCGACTGATGGTCCGTGTGTGATTCTGGTGCGGTCAGGGCCAGTTCGATGGCGTGTTCGATGTGCAGGCGGGTGGAGTCGAAGAGCGGCACCGAGGTGTCGGCCGGGCCGATCAGCAGCGGGATCTCGGTACAGCCGAGGATGACACCCTCGGCACCCTGTTCGGCCAGGGAGGCGATGATCCGGGCGTACTCCCGTCGCGAGGAGTCCTGGATCCGCCCCCGGGTCAGTTCGTCGTAGATGACGTCGTGGACGAGCACACGGTCCGGCCTGTCCGGAACGAGGACCTCGATCCCGTGCTCCGCCATCCGGGCCCGGTAGAACTCACCCTCCATCGTGAACCGCGTCCCCAGCAACCCAACAGTGCGCATGCCCGCCGTACGGATCCGCTGTGCTGTCGCGTCGACGAGGTCCACGAACGGGATCCGCACCGCGGCCGCGATCGCCGGCGCGACCCGGTGCATCGTGTTGGTGCACAGCACGACCAGCTCCGCCCCGGCCCTCTCCAGACCCACCGCGGCCTCGGCGAGCCGCTCAGCGGCACCCCGCCAGTCATCGGCCCGCTGCATCGCCTCGATCTCGGCGAAGTCCACGGTGACCATCACGCTCGGCGCGCAGTGGTGCCCGCCCAGCCGGTCGCGGGTGAGCCCGTTGAGTAGCCGGTAGTACTCCGCCGAGGACTCCCAGCTCATCCCGCCGATCAGTCCGATGGTCCGCACGTTTCCTCCTGATGTCCGTATCCGTGGGTACCAGCGTGCTTCGCACCCGGCACCCGCGATAGCCCCCTCTTCCTTGCCCGACCCCCAAGAGATACTTGGGGGCGTGGACACGCACCGACTGCTGATCTTCCGCGAGGTCGCCCGCACCGAGTCGATCGCTGCGGCGGCCCGCAAACTCGGCTGGACCCAGCCCGCCGTCAGCCAGCACCTGCGCCAGCTCGAACGGCAGGCGGGCCTCCCGCTCGTGGTCCGCCACCCCCGCGGCATCAGGCTCACCGAGGCCGGCACGACGCTGCTGCGCCACGCCGACGCCATCGCCACCCGCCTGCATGCGGCCGAGGACGACATGGCCGCACTCGCAAACCTCAGCGCCGGCACCGTACGCCTGGCGGCCTTCCCCTCCGCCTGCGCCACCCTCGTGCCGACCGCCATGACGAACCTGGCACGTCACCACCCCGGGCTCGAGATCCGCCTGACCGAGTGCGAACCCCCCGAGGCAGCCCACCTGGTGACCAGTGGAGAGGCCGATCTCGCCGTGCTCTTCTCGCACGACAACCAGCCGCCGGACCACGGCCCCGACCTACGGCTGGTCCCGCTCACCAACGACCCCGTGAGCCTGGTCGTCCCCACCGGCCACCCCGCCGCGACCGCCACCGAGCCACTGACGTGCCTGACATCGACCCCGTGGATCGCCGGCTGCCCGAGCTGCGCCGCCCACCTCACCCGCACCTGCGAGGCCGCCGGCTTCACCCCCGACATCCGCCACAGCACCGATGACTACGTCGTCATCCAGAACCTGGTAGCCCGCGACCTGGGCGTCGCCCTCCTACCGCAGCTCGCCCTCGACGCCTACCGCCACCCCGACGTGCAGGTGCTCCCGCTCGGGATCACCGGCCGGGCCCTGTACCTGCTGTGCCACCGCGAAGCCCTCCAGATCCCCGCCGTCACACAGGCCACCCGCGCCCTCCAGCAGGCAGCAACCGCACGCTAGCCGTGGTCGTGTCAGTCCCGCCGGGTGCAGCACCATCGCAGCTACACCTCTCGCGGCGCGTGAATCGCCCTGGCTGAGCGCGGACGTCTGGGCCGAACCGCAGCGGGCGAAGGCGCTGCTCGGCGTGCTGCCGGACGGTCTGGCGCTGCCCGAGCGGCTCACCGGCCGCGAACTGCTGCGGTTCATGGGGCAGTTGCGCGGACTGCCGACCGGCGAGGTCGAGCGGCGAAGCGCCGAACTGCTGGCGGTACTGGACTTGGACCAGGCCGAACGGACCCTGGTCCTGGACTACTCCACCGGCATGCGGAAGAAGGTCGGCTTGGCGGTCGCCCTGCTGCACGCGCCGCGGCTGCTGGTACTGGACGAGCCATTCGAGGCGGTCGACCCGCTCTCCGCCGCGACCATCCGCGCCATCCTCCGCCGTTTCGTGGCCGCGGGCGGCTCGGTGGTGCTCTCCAGCCACGTGATGGCACTGGTCGAGCGACGGGAGCGCGCGGGCCGCACGGCGCGGGCGAGTGTCGGCAGCGCGGCGGGTGCTGGGCACTGGCCCCATCCGGGCGGTTGCGGCGAAGGAACTGCATACCTGGTGGAGGGACCCGCACCGGGGCCGCTTCCTGCGAATGGCGTTGTGGTGTCGGCGGCCGGGGCCGTCGCGGTGTGGCGGCGGGCCGCCCGGCGGACGCGCGGGTCCGGTCGAACCCTCACCGATGCGTAGCCTCGGCTTCGGAGACGACCGCCGGCTCACCAACGGTCGTGCACTGCGTCCGGCCCGCATCCGCCAGATTGGAACCGGTGTCGTGATTACGGGGCGTCAAGCACTGGTTCCTCGCGTACGCCTTCCCGTCTCGCTGGCCGGGCCCGAACCGTCCGGCAGTGCCAGTCCGTCCCGACGGTGTCAGGGCTGCTTACCACCCGCCTCGCCATCCCCCGGGACGAACTGCCCTCAGCTTCAACCAGGTTGCTGCGACAACCCGGCGGTGCAGACCTCTCACCTCACTCGACTCCATGGCGCCTCGTGGTGCACCTACCCGATATGGCGAGCGAGGGTACGTCTACCTCGGCACTGTCACCGCCGCCGCTCTCCTCATCTGGCTCCGATCATGATTCGGCAGGCAGGAGCGCGGCGATTTCACCCAGAACTCGGGCCGCCGGTGCCGGGTCGACCAGCCACTTCAGGTGGCTGCTGATGAGCGTACGGACGTCGTAGGGGTTCTCCGGCGTCAGCGCGTCGCCCTCGCGGATCATCCGGTCCTGCATGGCGAGCGGCACGCTGGTGTCCTCAGCCAGCCGGACGTACGTCTTGGGGATCCGCCCCCAGGTGTCGGGCTGCGCCCGGTCATCGGGTGTGCCGGCGTCGAGGTTCTCGTCGGGCTGGAAGGTGTTGAGGAAAACCATGAACTCCTCGTCCGTCCCGTCGGCGAGGAAAGCCGCCTTGAAGGCCGCGAGGACGCCAGGGTCGGCGGTGCGGAAGTTGGAGCGCAGCAGCCCGAGCTCGGCAGGGTTCCCGACCATCGCCGATGCCAGCCCCGTGGCGTCGACCGTGGCCATCTCGGGCTCGGCATAGTAGGAGCTGACGTCGAGGTCGACGGGGCACCAGGCGGAGACATAGACGATGCGGTCGATCAGGTCGGGCCGCTGGTTGGCTGCGACGGTGGCCGTCATGCCGCCGCGGCTGTGTGAGACGAGGATGACGGGCCCGTTCCGCTTGGCCCGCTCCAGTATCCCGATGAGGTGCGCGGCGTTGTCGGCGAGCGTGACGCCCTTGATGGCCCCGGGCGTGGTGGCGAGCCCTCCGAGATCCTGTGGTGCCTGATAGGCCCGCGGGTACGTCGCGGCGAACCCGTGCCCCGGAAGATCGACGGCGACCGAACGGTGTCCGAGGAGGCCGAGTTCGGCCTGGAGCGGTGCGAAGGAGAAAGAGTTCGCGAAAGCTCCGTGAACCAGTACGAACGTCGGTTGCATCTGTCTACACTCACTTTCTGGTTCCTCTACGGCGTCGGCGGCACGCGCGTCGCTCTTCCCGATGCCGCGAACGACCTCGCGGCCGAGGAACGAGACGTCGTCCTGCGGCGCACCATCCAGCCGCAGAGACGTCTTCGTGCATGGCAAGCGTCAGCGGTCAAGCGCGGAGTCACGAGGGCAGCGTGCGAACGGCTGCCCACTATCCGATGAGTCACACTACTCAGTGAAAGATCATCCGCACTACCCGGACGAGCCTTTCCACCTGAGCACTTCGCCACCCACCCCCGCACGGCCTCGGCCTCGCAGAACGCGCCACCGACCCGCCACTGGCGACTTCCTCCACGAGGTGTTCCACCGCCCGCGCCATCGACGAAGTCCTCGTTGAGCGGCGACGGATCGGCGAACTCATGGGCCGGGTCCGCGACTTCGACCAAATGGTCCCCGATGAGTCACTTCGGTCCCTGACCACCGAGATCACCACCCTCAACCACCGCGTCCAGCAACTGACCCGCGAACACCGCACCCTGCAAGAACGCCTCGAAGGCGCCCGCTCGAACCGAACGGCGCGGGCAACAGCACGCCGTTGCATCTCACGGTCGTCCTGCTGCGGCCGGATGATGGACGGGAGCGGGTCTTCGGGCAGGAGCCGCGCGGAAACCCGTGCGTTGGCGGAGATCGGCTTCGCCGCTCAGGACGCCCGCTGTTCCGGGACTTCACCGCTGCCGAGCTGATCGCCATGGGGCGCAAGCTCAACCGCCGTCGGGACGCGGACTTCGCCCGCGAGCGCCTGGTTGGGGCCGGCACTCCGCTCGGCGAGCCGGTCGGCACGTTGTCCGGCGGGCAGCGCGCCCAAGTCGCGCTGGCCCTCGCGCTGGCCGAGCGGCCGCGGTTGCTGCTGATCGATGAGCCGATCGCGGCGCTTGATCCGCTGGCCCGGCACGAGTTCATGCGGCCGCTGATGGGCGGCCCCGCCAACCGCACCGGCGGCGAGCAGGATCCCACCTTCCGCTATCAGGCAAGCGACGACGTCGAAATGCTCGCCCTCTCCCTACGATGAACGGTTGACCTGTTCGTCCACGTGCAGCCGCACCCACCAGTCGGCGTCAGCGTCCACGGCCGGAGCCGCAGTCGATCTGTGGTCAGCAGCACGGTCGAATCCCTGCGTCAGAACGCCAGCTCGCTACAGAGAAACCGGCAACCGCGGAGCGATCTCGGCTTCCGCTTGACGCCTACTCATCTCGGCTGGGGAACCGCGAGGATGATCCGAAACGTAGTCAACTGACATGGGTACACGTCCTTCCGAGAGCCTGGTGACGCCCAGAACATCCGTCCAGATCGGCGCTCTTGTTCCGCTGACCCGGCCTGGCTGGGTCGAGGCAGGCCGACACTTGCTCGCTGGACTGGAGCTGGCCGTTCGCGAAGTCAATGACGCCGGTGGGGTCGTCGGAAGACCACTGGAGCTGGTGGTCCGAGACACCGCGGCTGATCCACAGAGGGCCGCGGTGGCCGTGGATGAATTGGCAGGCCTGGGCGTGGCTGCCTTGGCGGGGGAGTATCACAGCGTCGTCGCTCGCGCCGCTGCCGCCAGGGCCGACGCCCTCGGCCTGCCGTTCCTCTGCTCGTCAGCGGTTCTCGACGCGCTCACCGAACAGCCAACGGAATGGGTGGCGCGCCTCGCCCCGGCGCAGTCCCACGGCTGGCAGATCTACGCGGACTTCCTCCTCAGTGCGGGCCACAGCCGAGTCGCCCTAGCAGTCGAGCCGAGTGTCTACTGGGCAGCTGGGACCCGCATTCTGCGGGACCACCTCGCTCCACGCGGCGGCACCGTCATCGAACTCGACATGCGCGCGCTCGCCCCCGCGGCCGTGTGCGACGAACTCGTCGACAATCGCGTGACAGCCCTCCTTCTTCTGGTCGGCCACCCGGAGCCGGCAGTGTCGATCGTCAAGTCCGTCCGCCGCGACCAGCGCCTCGCCGAGATCATGATTGGTGCTCCGGCTGGGCAACCGGAGTTCGCCGAATGGGCGACGTCGCTGGGCGACGACAGTGCCGCGATCCCGTTCCTGCGCTACCTGCCCGAGCGCCTCAGCCCACTCGGCACGCGAGTCGAGACGGCCCTCCGCGAGCGGCTCGCCGAAGCGCCCTCCTTCGTCGCCTTCGAGGGCTACGACACGATCGCAGTCCTCGCCGATGTGCTGCGTTCTCACGGCGCGGACCGGGCACGCACTGCCGAATCCTGGCCGCACGTTGCAGTCGAAGGCACCCGCGGGCAGATCCAGTTCTCCCGCACGCCGGGCATCAGCGTTTGGCAATGGGCTTGGACGCCAATCCAAGTCGTTGATCGAGATCCGGCGAAACCCGATCGCTTTCGGATCCTTCACGCCAGCTGGGAGAGCACGGAGGTCCCACTGCCCGGACCTGTCCGAACTTGAGGCTGTCTACCTGTCTACGTGTGAATACGGCCTCTCAGCTTCGCGGCGGGGCCCCGAGCGCAGGACCCGGGGCAACCCGCAGTGACGCCCACGGCGGGTGGGCCCTCAGCATCCGTGACGGATGGTGCTACGAAGAAGGACCGTCCGTCACGGATGATGGCTTGACAACAGCATTAGGAGGTCAGGTCACAGCCGACCCGGACGCATCCACGGTCGGAAAGACGATGACGTCGCGGTGCACCCTCAGTACGGCCAGGCTCTCCTTGGTCCGCAGCGCCGCGCGATGCTCGATGCCGACCCGGCCGGCATCGAGCATCGCGCGGCGTAGCAGCGAGTAGGGGCGCGCCCCCGCCGGGACCGAGGGGCTGGGTAGTACACGCGGTCGTAGGTGATCGGGTCCACCTCGGCGGTGTCCAGGAAGGCGAGGACACGGATCTCCTTGGTGGTGGCGAGTGGCATTTGGCAGGTCGGTGAGGTCGTCCCGGGTCATCACCTTCCATTCCCCGACATCGGAATTCGGTGTCGAAACGGGGCCCGTGCCGCGATCGCGGATAGCATCTGGCGTGCCCACTTCATCTTGACTCCGGCAAGAGTGGAGACACCACCCATGAAGCGAATCCAACGTTCCGCCGCTGGCCTGCTCGGCACCGCACTCCTGGTGGCGGGACTGACCTCGCTGGCCGCGCCTGCCCAGGCGGCGACCGCGAGCCCGGCCGCGCCGCGGGCGAGCGCGATCACCTCCGACGCGACGGCCCGTGCCGAGGTGCTGGCGGCCGTCCGGCGGCAGGCGGTCACGCACCCCAACGAGACCGGCCGGCACATCTGTTATGCCGCCCACGTGCAGAACATCGGCTGGCAGTCGGCGGTCTGCGACGGGCAGATGGCGGGCACCACGGGCCGGTCCCTGCGGATGGAGGCGCTGAGCATCGCCGTCTCCGGCGTTGGCGGGGTGTGCGCGGTCGCCCACGTGCAGAACATCGGCTGGCAGCACTGGGTCTGCGCGGGCGACGGTACGGCCGTCGGCGTCGGCACTACCGGCCAGTCGCTCCGCATGGAGGCGCTGGGCATCGGCGTCGGCAGCGGCAGTGTGTGCGCCCGGGCTCACGTGCAGAACATCGGCTGGCAGTCGAAAGTCTGCGCCGCGGCCGGCCAGGCGGCCTTCGTGGGGACCACAGGCCAGTCGCTGCGGATGGAGGCGGTCATCCTGACGGTTTGACAGCCGGCTCCGGTGAGCCCGTGACGGCTTCACCGAGCCACGGTGGGCGGGCTGGCGCGGGCCGGCGACCAGCGGCCCCGCCCGCCGGTGCCCTGAGAGCGCGCCGGGCGGCACCGCGCCGCCCGGCCGGCTCAGTGATCCGCTGCCGCCCGGGCCGGCTTCGGGGCGAGGCGACGGGCGTACCTTGATGGCCTCGGACGGATCCTTGACGGGCGCTTCAGTCGCGGCGCCCATGGCAGCAGCACTCGGTGTGCCCGGTACTCGCGCGGCGCCTTGTCCGCGCCGCGGCCGCGCCGCACCGACCGGCCGACCCCGGTGGTGGCCCGCAGCGGCTGGTGGAACTGCGCCGTGCGACCCGGGCCGGCTGACATCCCGCCGGGTAGCCGTGGTCGGCCCGACATCGCCGGAGCGGAAACTCACGAGCGTTTGGCTGCCTGATCAACGCCGCAAGCCGGCCGGCGCTGGGCCCGGTATGTTGAGCCCGGGCCGAGTGGTGTCGGTCCCGGCCTTGCTGGCGGCCGCGACCGGCAGCACCCTTGCCCGAGGGTGCGCCGCATCAGCGCTGCTGTTTGCAGAAGACTTTCCGGTGCCGTTCAGCTCCCGGATCGCAGGCCTGCCATCAGCAAGGACATGCCACCGGTGGTCAAGCGCCATGCCCGAAAGAATGCCGCCCGCACCCGCGGCTGGTCAGAGCCACCAGGCTGCCGTCAACGCCGTCCGCAAGCGCCCCAGCCTGATCCCTCCGCCGCAGCGGCTGCGCCATCGACGAAGCTTTGTCGGCGAGCCGGCCGAGCTGCGTGAGCTGCTGGACCGGGTGCTGGCTGCCCATGTCGCCGGGCACGGCCACGCCGGCCACGACTCGGTGACGAATGCGGTGGTCCGGCCCGACACCACCCACAGCTCCATGCCTGACCTGGCCCACTGGCTGCCTGCACCCTGTTCTTGGTCCGCAGTCCGGCCGCGCCTCCCCTGCCCGGTCCGCTGGCCGCGGGATGATGGGTGAGTGTAGGAGGAGTTCGCTCCGGGCGAGCCAGCTGCGGGGCGGCCCTTGCCGCTCTGCCCTGCCCGTCCCGCCGGAAATCGAGTGCCCGAACGAGGGCGAGGGAAGGCCGCCCTGGCCGCCCACCTCCTGCGCGCCGCCACCCGGGTAACCGGCCGCCAGAACGAAACGGCAAGACAGGGAGAAGACCCGACATGTCCAGCGAAAGCGAGAACCCACTAATCCCCTCCCCGACCTCCACGCCGCATCGGCCTAGGACGAATCGGGACTGGTGGCCGAACCAGGTGGACCTCTCGGTTCTCCACCAGCACTCGCCCCAGTCCAACCCGATGGGTGCGGACTTCAACTACAAAGAAGAGTTCAAGACCCTCGACGTCGAGGCGCTGAAGCGGGACCTCTTCGAGCTGATGACGACGTCCCAGGACTGGTGGCCGGCCGACCACGGCCACTACGGGCCGCTCTTCATCCGGATGAGTTGGCACGCCGCCGGCACCTACCGCATCGCCGACGGCCGCGGCGGTGGCGGCAGCGGCGCTCAGCGGTTCGCGCCCCTCAACAGCTGGCCCGACAACGCGAGCCTGGACAAGGCACGCCGGCTGCTCTGGCCGATCAAGCAGAAGTACGGCCGGAAGATCTCCTGGGCCGATCTGCTGATCTTCGCCGGCAACTGTGCCTATGAATCGATGGGGTTTAAGACCTTCGGCTTCGGCTTCGGGCGAGAGGACATCTGGGAGCCCGAGCAGATCTTCTGGGGCCCTGAGGACACCTGGCTCGGAGATGAGCGCTACAGCGGACCAGGGGAATTCGCCGAGCCTTTCGGCGCCGTGCAGATGGGCCTGATCTACGTGAACCCGGAGGGGCCGCAAGGCAACCCGGATCCGCTGGCTGCCGCCCGGGACATTCGAGAGACCTTCGGTCGTATGGCGATGAACGACGAGGAGACGGCTGCGCTCATCGTCGGCGGCCACACGGTCGGCAAGACCCATGGTGCAGTCGATCCCCAGTACATCGGTCCGGAACCCGAGGCCGCCCCCATCGAGCAGCAAGGCCTCGGCTGGAAGAACACCTTCGGCAGCGGCAAGGGCGTCCATGCGTTCACGAGCGGGCTGGAGGGCGCCTGGACCAGCCAGCCGACGAGGTGGGACAACGGCTTCCTGGACAACCTGTACAAATACGACTGGGAGCTTACGGTCAGCCCCGCCGGGGCCAAGCAGTGGACTCCCAAGGATCCGAAGGCCCAGGGCACCGTGCCCGACGCTCATGACCCGTCCAAGCGGCACGCCCCGATGATGCTGACGACGGACCTGGCGCTGAAGCTGGACCCGATCTACGGGCCGATCACGAAGCGTTTCTACGAGAACCCCGACCAGCTCGAGGATGCGTTCGCCAGAGCGTGGTACAAGCTGCTGCACCGCGACATGGGACCCCGCTCGCGCTACCTGGGCCCGTGGGTCCCCGAGCCACAACTGTGGCAGGACCCCACCCCAAAGGTCGACCACGAACTGATCGCAGAGGCGGACATCGCCGCCCTCAAGGGCACGATCCTCGCATCGGGGCTGTCCATCTCCCGGCTGGTCTCCACCGCGTGGGCCGCAGCTGCGAGCTTCCGCGGCACCGACAAGCGCGGTGGGGCCAACGGGGCGCGGATCCGCCTCGCGCCGCAGAAGGACTGGGAGGCCAACCAGCCGGCCGAGCTGACCAAGGTGCTGCAGAACCTCGAGCAGATCCAGCAGGACTTCAACCGCTCGCAGTCCGGCGGCAAGAAGGTCTCGCTCGCCGACCTGATCGTGTTGGGCGGGTGCGCGGCCGTCGAGCAGGCGGCGAAGAGGGCCGGGTACGACGTCACGGTCCCGTTCGCGCCGGGGCGTACCGACGCCTCGCAGGAGCAGACCGATGTGGAGCCGTTCGCCGTGCTCGAACCGACCTACGACGGGTTCCGCAACTACCTCCGGGCCGGCGAGAAGCTGCCGGCGGAGACCCTGCTGGTGGACCGGGCGTTCATGTTGACGCTGACCGCTCCGGAGCTGACGGTTCTCATCGGCGGGATGCGGGCCCTGAACGCCAACGTCGGGCAGTCTCGGCACGGTGTCTTCACCGATCGGCCCGGGACGTTGACCAACGACTTTTTCGTGAACCTGCTCGATATGGGCACGGTGTGGAAGACGTCCGCCTCGGCTGAGAACGTGTTCGAGGGGCGGGATCGCGCCACGGACGAGGTCAAGTGGACCGCCACCGCCGTCGACCTCGTCTTCGGTTCGGACTCTCAGCTCCGAGCCATCGCGGAGGTCTACGCCCAGGACGATTCGAAGGAGAAGTTCGTGCGTGACTTCATCGCCGCGTGGGACAAGGTCATGAACCTCGATCGGTTCGACCTCGCCTGATCCCGATGTCCGGGTCGGCCGGTGGTACTGGCAGGCCCGGACATCCTCGGTCGGGCCTCCGGCCTCGTGGTGGTCAGGTTCGGCTCCGGGTCGGGCAGAGCCTTAACGGATCGGTGCAGCCGAGTTGGTGCCGCCGTTCCGTTCGAATGTTGGGTCGTGATGCCTGTCTCCCCGAGGCCGTTGCGGCCTCCGATTATGGTGGTATGCGGCGTCGACGTTTGCAGATGGTGGCGGTCGGCTGGACGGCGGACGGACGCTTTTGCACGGCCTGGCCTTCGATGCCGAGCGCCAGCTCGGCGGCGCTCGGCGTCCCAAGCTCAAGCCGCTCGCCTTCGCCTGGTCTATCGCCCCGACCACCTGGACCACCGCGCTGCGCACCGGCGACGACACGGCCCGCAAGCGCGCCTGCCCAACCTCGCGGCTGGCATCTGGGAGTTCGGCCCGTGGGCCTGGCGGCACACCGTCGTCCGGTCCCGCTTCGAGACCGGGGAGACGTTCTCCCTGCACTACTGCCAGGACCCGGACAGCGGCGAGCCGCTGCGTCTGCACGTGAACTTCGAGAAGCCGGTGGTCCGGACGCGGATCGGGATCGACACCCTGGACCCGCTCGTCGACCTGGTGGTGGATCCCGACCAGTCCTCGGCGTGCTGGAAGGACGTCGACGAGTACGACCACGGCCGCCGGTTCGGCTTCATCACCGACGACGACCATCACCTGGTCGAGCAGGCCCGGGTGCGCGCCTTCGGCCTCCTCCAGGGTCGGGCCGGACCGTTCGCTGATCCGTGGCCGTGCTGGGCGCTGGATGCGGTGCGGCCGCTGCCCGTTCTGCCCGACGGAGCCGACCGGGCGGCGTCCACACCCTGGAACTGCCGCCAGGGCGTACTGACACGGCCTCAACAGTCATTCATATGATCGAAGGTATGGAAAGCTTCACGATGGTCGAGTTCCCCACCACCTCCGCTCGGGAATCCGCGGAGTTCTTCGGGTCTGTTTTCGGTTGGGGGGCGACGCAGTACGGCCCGGAGTACACCGATGTGGACTGCGGCGGCGGAGTCAGCCTCGGCTTCCAACAGGACCACTCAGAAGCTCCGGCCGGGCCGCTCGCCGTGATCCAGGTGGACGATCTGGAGGCGACGCGAAGCGCGGTACTCAAGGCGGGCGGCACCATCACGGTCGAGGCATTCGACTTTCCCGGCGGCAGGCGCTTCCATTTCCGGGAGCCGGGTGGCAACGAGCTTGCTGCATGGACGCCGACGGGACAGTGAGCCACCTCGGCCGAGGCCATGCTTCTCGATCATCTCCCGGCCTACAGCTGGATCCACCCGCGCGCCGGGAGAAACCGATTTCGTGTTGGCACGATTGTCGCCTATGGTTGTCTCACCGACGCGGGGTGGAGCAGCTCGGTAGCTCGCTGGGCTCATAACCCAGAGGTCGCAGGTTCAAATCCTGTCCCCGCTACCACCAGGGCCGGGGGGGGGGGGGGGGGGGGGCCCCCCCCCCCCCCGGGGGGGGGGGGGGCGCGGGGGGGCGAGGAAGA